>JAUWTR010000294.1 GCA_030614645.1 Candidatus Aminicenantota bacterium | reverse complement strand
GTTCCGGATTTCTGGGAAACTTGCCAGTTATCTCACAGTTGATACACTTGACCTCTGCCCCTAGTTTCTCAAGGAATTCCTTTACATAGGGAGCGGCTGCCCCGGCACATGCATCTATGACTACTTTTGGTCTGGTTTTTTTTATCAGTTCTGTATCAGTGAATTGAAGTACTTTTTGTTCATGAAAAGAAAATGGATTTTTTTCCTGTTTTACCTGCTCAGGTTTTTGTATCCGCCTGAATTTTCCCTGATAATACAGATCAAGTAATTCTTCTGCTTCGTAATCGTTTAGGAAACGCCCTCCCTTCTTTATTAATTTTAAAGCATTCCATTCAATAGGATTATGGGATGCAGTAATAGAGATACCCCCTGCAATATTTTTCTCATAGACATATATCTGTAAAGAAGGAATAGGCAGGATACCAAGGTCTATGGGGCAAGCGCCGCAGGAGAGAATGCCTGAGAAAACAGCATATTTTATCATTTCTCTTGAGGGCCGGGTGTCAGATGAGACAGCAATATCCCCTCCGCCGATATAAGTGGAAAAAGCTTCTGAAAACCTTATGAGAAGATGAGGAGTAAGGCTTTCTCCAACAATCCCTCTGATCCCGGAAATGCTTATTTTCAGGTCGGAGATTCTCATGTTTCAATCCTTTCTAAGATCTCATCTTCCATAGACTCAACGATTTCCCTGCTTATCCCTTCTATCATTATCCTGAGAATAAACTCAGTTGAAGAAGGCCTGATAGAAAACCAGACTCCCTGGCGTTTCACTTTAATGCCGTCTGAAAAGTCTGGTTTTTCTGAGGAAAAAAAATATTACAGCCTGTCCATCATTCTATAGGTTTTTTAAGGGGGAACCGGTAGATTTAATTTTTTATGAAATAATTTTGGAAAAAGGGATATTATCTCAGACAAACATTTTTCTTTTTTTGCCATAAGATCAAGGATCAATGTTAGAGAAAGGAGGCTGTCATATCCTGGGGAGAAAGGCAGAAAAGCAAAACTCCCGCTTCCTTCGCCTCCAGCTTCAGCTCCTTCTACTTCCATCATATGGGAGACAGCAGACTGTCCAACTTTGGTCCTAAGCAGCCTGGTTCCGGATGTTTCTGCGGCCCAATCCGTCCAGGTTGAAGTAACTGAAGTAGTAACGGCTTTCTTGATTTTTCCCTGCAAGGAAAGCAAGCATAAGGGAACTGTGAATTCCTCGCTGAGCCCGATTCCTTTTTCATTTACTAAAGAAATACGGCTTCCGTCGGAGTTAAGCAGAAAGCCGAAGTCAGCGCTTGTAGCCTTTACTACAGCTTCGACCTGAGAGGCGTTTTCTCGATTGGGTTCAGGCGGGTGGGGAAAAGGTTTTTTGGGAATGTTGTTTATAGTGATTAAGTTGAGGTTGAAATGGCTGGCATAGGCTTTTAGAAAAGGAGAGACGACTCCATGGCAGGGATCGGCTACAACTTTAAACTTAGATTTCCGGATTTGTTTAAGGTCAATCAGACTGGAAAGCTCTTCCAAATAAAGTTCCAAAGGGAATTTATGTTTTTTCACTTGCCCGAGATTATTCCAGGCAGCTTTTTGAAAACTCTCGGCTTCGTTGATATTAAAAACCTCGGCTCCTTCGGAGGCCTCAAGATAGCAGCCGTTTTCATTTAGCAGGATTACGGCGTTCCAGGGGAGGGGATTATGGCCGGCAGAGACAGCGATGCCGCCGGAAAAGGATTTTTTCTGCATGTAGAACTGGAGAAAAGAGACTGGGATATGGCCGAAATCCGCACAGTCGAGCCCGCTGGCGATAATGGAGGAGACTGCTGCCATCTGCAGCATCTGACTGGAAAAGCGAAAGTCCCGGCATATGGCGATCGTACCTTCTTCCATATATGATGAAAAAGCGGATGCAAATTTTGAAGCGGATTCAACATCCAGGGCATCCGGCACTACTCCTCTAATACCCGAGACTGAAATCCTGAGCCTGTCTGTCATCTTGAGCTCCCAGGAATTCTTTTGCCTTTATAGTAGATGTCTTTAACCTTCATGCTGTCATCCAGAACAAGAAAAGTGGCTTCATTGCCATTAGAGATGGAGGGAGATGGGATGCCAAATACGTGAAGAGTATTTAGGCAGGCTAGTCTGACGATATTTTCAGGCGTTACTCCCTTATGGTAAAGCCATTCTGCCTGCTCAGGAACGGATGTGCTTCCGCCGGCAATGGTGCCGTCTTTGGTTGTCATTTTTTTACCGTTCTTGATGATACGCCTTCCGTCAAATCTATCTTGTTCAGAGTAGGAGGGGGGGATCATATCTGAGATAATGGAAAAAACCGGTCCCTTGGTTTTTAAGACTAGAGATATAAAATCAAATGAACTGTGGATTCCATCCGCTATGATCTCAAGCTGCAGGTCATTGATAAAAAGACCGGCCCCAGTCAATCCTATATCCCTATGGTGGAATCCACTCATGGCATTTGGGAAGTGAGTCAGATGTCTTACGCCTAATTTGTAAAACTTTAAAAAGTTTTGAAAGCTGGCCTTACTGTGCCCGATAGATGGGATCTTGCCCAGTTGAACAGCTTTCCGGACTAAAGTTTCTGCTCCTGTGATTTCAGGAGCAAATGTAAATAGCTTGATCTCTTTGATGTTAAGAAGAGCATCTATTTTGCTGAGCGAAGCCTCGAGAATACAATCCTCCCGTTGGAAGCCTCTTTTTTCAAGGCTGATAAAGGGGCCTTCTACTCTTAAGAAAGGGAAGATGCTGTTGGGAGTTCGGGCCTTGTAATCACGAAATAAGGCAGCAATTCGCCTGAGTTCTTCTATATCATTATTATCCAGGGTGGGAATAGCAAAAAAGATCCCCTTTGACTTGAGTTTGTTTTCCAGCTGCTCGAATTCGCCATCTTGAAAGCTGATACCCCAGCCTCCGTGGATATGAGGGTCTGAGAAAGGGGGAGTAATATAAGCGGCTTTGATCTGGTCTTTTTTTCCTCCTTCCCGAATTCTTCCATCCTGAATGTAAAATTCTGTAGGGACAAAATTGCCGTCTTTCCAGATTTTTCCGGCAAAGCTTTTCCCTTCTCCGTTTATTTTCTGTTGAGAAGTTATAGTCATTTTCCACTCAATATGTATGATAGTTAGAATATGGAATATAGTACAGTGAAATTTGGATTGTAAAACGTGAAACGTTATGATAAAAGATTTTTATCTTATGAAATTCTGATGTGGCTGAAGCGAGCACAAGCCACACCTGAATTTCATCTTTTATCAATGTCTATTCCTAATATTTACAAGGGAGGAAAACCAGTGAAATTAAAAAACACTTTTTTATTTATTCTTATGGCTTTCTTTTTAATTTCTGTAATGTATTTATCAGCTGAAAACAAGGAAGTGCCAACCAC
>JAUWTR010000259.1 GCA_030614645.1 Candidatus Aminicenantota bacterium | reverse complement strand
ATAACCTGCCAGGCCGATATATTTTCTGGGATTGTTGGTAATCAGCCGCAGTTTATTGACTCCCAGGGATACTAAGACCTGGGCTCCAAGACCATAATCTCTGTGATCGGGCTTAAAACCTAATTGTTTATTTGCTTCTACAGTGTCAATGCCTTTATCCTGGAGAGCGTAAGCTTTGATCTTGCTGGCTAGCCCTATTCCCCTTCCCTCATGATTGAGAATATATAGAATAACTCCTTTACCTTCTTTTTCTATCATTTTCATAGATTGTGAAAGCTGTTTCCCGCAGTCGCAGCGTTGTGAACCGAAAGTATCCCCGGTTAAACACTGGGAATGAGCCCGGACAAGAGTTGGTTTATCTTTTTCAAGAGGGCCTTTGACCAGAGCTACGAGGGATTCTTTGTTAATAATATCTTCAAACATCATCATAGTAAATTGTCCGTTTTTTGTGGGCAGTTCAGTTTCTTCGATTTTTTTAACCAGTATCTCGTTCTGCATACGGTAATGGATGATATCGGCTATGGTGATAATCGGTATGTCATAAGTTCGGCTGAATTTTTCCAGTTCATTCAACCGAGACATGGTCCCGTCCTCATTCATGATTTCGCAGATCACTCCTGCGGGTTTTAAACCGGCAAGTTGGGCAATATCTACTGAGCCTTCTGTTTGTCCGGTGCGTTTGAGTACCCCTCCCTCTTTAGCCTCGAGAGGAAAGATATGTCCGGGACGGGCTAGGTCTGAAGGATTTGTTTCAGGATCAATTGCCGCAAGAATTGTTTTGGTCCGGTCATGGGCAGATATTCCTGTGGTAGTGCCTTTTTTAACATCTATTGATACGGTAAAGGCTGTTTGAAATTGAGCTGTATTGTCTGAAACCATCAAAGGTATATCCAGCTGCTTAAGTTTCTCTTTTGTTAGGGAAAGGCAGATAAGACCGCGGCCGTGTTTTGCCATAAAATTAATAATATCCGGAGTGACTTTTTCCGCAGCAACCATAAGGTCGCCTTCATTTTCACGGTCTTCATCGTCGATAATGATGATCAATTTTCCGGCTTGGACTGTTTTGATAGCGTTTTCTATAGTAGTAAAAGGTTTCTTTTCTTTCATTTTTGTTCAACCGAATAATTATACACATATTTTCCGATTATGTCACATTCGATATTAACAGCCCGCCCCCTTTTCCAGTCATTTATGTTTGTGTTTTTAAGAGTTATCGGAATTATTTCGACATCAAATGAAGGGGGGCTAAGGTCAGCTACTGTAAGGCTTACTCCATCCAGAGCAACTGATCCTTTTTGAATAAAAAATGGTTTTAGTTGGGATGGAAATGAGATGGAAAACCTTTTGCCATTTCTTTTTGTTTTGATATTAAGGACTTTTCCGACAGCATCAATATGACCGGTAACCAAATGACCACTTAATGGCTGAGATAGAGTGAGCGGAAGTTCAAGGTTCAGGTTATCGCTCGGATGTAAAAGGCCTAATGTGCTTTTTTTGAGAGTCTCTTCAGAAAGATTGAAGTAAAGCAGGGATTTTTCTTTTTTCACAAGGCTTAAACATACGCCGTTTACTGCAAGGCTTTCTCCCTCTTTCATTTTAGAAAAAAGAGAGGAAGCTGTCAGAAACATCTCCTGTTTTCCATGACGGTATCCTCTAAAAAGGCCCCTATGGCTGATGATTCCGGTAAACATTATAAATATCCTTCCATAATGATGTCTTTATCGATGTTATAAGAGGTTATGTTTTTTAAATTAAGCACATCTTTCATTAGTTCAATTCCTTTTCCTTGGAAAAAAGTCGGTGATTCAGTTCCTCCGATTAGTTTTGGAGAAATAGTCAAAAACATCTTATCTGCGAGTTTCTCTTCTAGAATCGATGTCTGGATAAGCCCACCTCCTTCAACTAGAACACTTGATATTCCATGTTTTCCCAGCCAGGTAAAGATTTTATTTAAATCCATATTAGGAGATGTTGAAGGCATCCTGATGACTTCAATGCCCTTTTTTTCAAATATGGCCGCTTTTTTAGTAGAAGAATTTTCCCCGGTAAATATCAGGATCCTGCCGTTTGAGAGAGTTTTTAGGATTTTTGTTTCTAGGGGGAAACGGAAATGGGAATCCAGAATAATCCGGGTTAAACGTTTGCTTGGCCAGTTAGGGTGGCGAATTGTCAGCAGAGGGTCGTCTTTGAGAATAGTGTTAATTCCCACCAGAATGGCATCATATTCACCTCTGAGCAGATGGATATACTCGCGTGTCGGAGCGGAAGAGATCCATTGTGAATCATAAGATTTTGTGGCTATTTTCCCATCAAGGCTGATGGCAGCCTTAACCGTGATAAATGGAGTTTGTTTTGTGATATATTTGATATAGGATTCATTTAATTTCTTGTTCTTGTCTGCCAGCAGCCCGCTCGAGACTTCTGTCCCGGCTTGCTGCAGAGCCTGAACTCCTTTTTTATAGACGATCGGGTTGGGATCATAATCGGATATCACAATTCGTTTCAATTTGTATTTCAATATCTTATCCACGCATGGGGGAGTTTTTCCCCAGTGAGTGCAGGGCTCCAGAGTGATATATAGGGTTCCGTTTTGTGCTTTTTGTCCGGCTCGCTCTAGTGCGACAACCTCGGCATGAGCTTTTCCAAGCCCTTTATGGTAGCCATAGCCGACAATTGTATTGTTGTTGACTACTACAGCGCCAACATTAGGATTTGGACTGGTAAGCCCCTTGCCTTTTTCTGCCAGGCTATATGACATTTGAAGGTATTCGATATCTTTGAGTTTATTCATGAAAGGAGAGCATTGGCGAATTTACTGGGAGAAAACGCCATTAGATCTTTTTCCCCTTCGCCTGTTCCAAGAAATTTTATGGGAAGCTTCAATTCATCGATTATACTGATAACACTTCCCCCCTTTGCAGTTCCGTCCAGTTTAGATAGAAAAATTCCGCTTAATCCGGAAAATTTCAGGAATTCTTTGGCCTGATACAAAGAATTTTGTCCGATGCTTGCATCCAGGACAAGAAATGTCTCATGAGGAGCATCCTGGATCTCTCTGGAAATGATATTTTTAATTTTTTCAAGTTCATTCATAAGGTTGGCATTGGTATGGATCCTCCCGGCAGTGTCGATTAAGAGAAGATGGGAATTTCTTGCTTTGAAAGACTGAATTGCATCATATGTGACAGATGCCGGGTCAGCTCCGTACTGGCCTTTTATTACCGGGATGTTTAAACGTTTTCCCCATATAGAAGCTTGTTCTTGGGCGGCTGCCCTGAAAGTATCAGCAGCGACGATCATGACTTCTTTGCCTTTAGATTTAAAATGATAAGCCAGTTTTGCAAGCGATGTTGTCTTCCCTCCGCCGTTTACACCAACAAACATAGCTACAGAGCGGGGATGGTTCAGATTTAATTCTACTGGATATTGAGAGAGGATTAGGGTGATTTCTTCTTCCAGGATATTTTTTATTGCTGAAGCAGAATCGGTTTTTTTTGTTTTTTTGCGAATAAGATCTATAATCTTTTCGGTTGAGCTCATCCCAACATCAGCAAGAAACAATGCTTCGGTCATATCTTCCAGGATTTCTTCTTTATTTTTTTTGCTTTGGAGCAGTTCGTCTATCCTTTTTTTAAATGTACCTCTAGTCCTGGATAATTTTTCTCTAAGATTTGTCATTTTGATATTAGCATTATATTTTTGAATCCCCTCAAAGTCAATTACACTAAACT
>JAUWTR010000338.1 GCA_030614645.1 Candidatus Aminicenantota bacterium | reverse complement strand
GCGGGAAACTGACGGGCTATTTCTCCCCCTTCAAAATATTCATCCGTTTCCTCTTCCATTATTACGGGCGCAAAGGGCCTAAAAGGTTCCCGGAATTTTATTTTAATATTAACTGTGTCTTTCATTTTTTCGGATCTTGGATCTGCAAGTATACTCCGGTTTCCCAAGGCCCTTGGGCCCCATTCAAACCTTCCCTGAAACAATCCGACTACCCTTCCGTTCACCAGGTCGTCAGTGATCCTGGTCAGGAGATCCTTTTCTTCCTTATAGTATTTATAGGGGATATTATTGTCGTCCAGAAATGTCTTTATCTCTTTTTCGGAATATGCCTTCCCCCAAAATGCATGTTCCAAAACAAAATTCCTTGGCTTACCTATGAGGCCGTGATAGACATGCAGAGCAGCACCCAGGGCGCCTCCTCCGTCTCCTGCTGCAGGCTGAATGAATATTTCTTCAAAGGGAGTCTCACGCATAATCCTTCCGTTGGCTACCGAATTCAAAGCGACTCCTCCTGCAAGGCAAAGTTTTTTCAATCCGGTTTCCTTATGCAAAGAGTTGATAAGTTTCAGCAAGATTTCCTCTGTAACCTTTTGAATGCTTGCTGCGATGTCCGCGTAATGTTCGTTCTCACGGCAGAGTTCCTGAAAATTTGCAGGTTTATCGCCAAAATAAGAAGGATATCTTGTTCCAGATGTAAAAAAAGAGGATTCCCGTTCTCTGGGTTTTCCAAACAGGTCCACAAACCTGGAATTGAATGTCTTTTCATCAGAATAATGATAAGAAAAATAATCCATATTGATTCGAAAAGAGCCATCCTCGGCAAGCTTTATAAGATTATTATAGATCTTATCGATGTATTTTGGTTTTCCATAAGGAGCCATTCCCATGACTTTATATTCACCATTATTCACCCGGAAGCCCAGGAAAGCTGTAAAAGCGCTGTAAAGAAGCCCCAGAGAGTGGGGGAATTTTATTTCCTTTTGTATTTTGATCTCAGTATTTCTGCCGATTCCCATGGTCGTTGTTGCCCACTCACCGACTCCATCTACAGTAAGAAAGGCTGCTTCTTCAAATGGAGAGGGATAAAAAGCACTGGCTGCATGAGATAGATGGTGCTCCCCAAAAAGAATCCTGTCGGCTTCGATCCCGACTTTATCTTTGATAATACTTTTTACCCAGAGCTTTTCCCCTAGCCAGGCCATCATTGCTTCCCGAAAAACCTTCCAGGATCTCGGGAACATCTGCATAGAACTCATCAGGATGCGCTCAAACTTATGAAATGGTTTTTCATAAAAAACAGTGTAATCGAGGTCTTTCTCAGAAATTCCGGCATGTTCAAGGCAGAAACGGATAGCTTTACTGGGAAAATTAGAATCGTGTTTTATCCTGGAAAATCTTTCTTCCTCTGCTGCTGCAACCAGCTTGCCATCTTTGATAAGGGCAGCGGCTGAGTCGTGGTAAAAACAGGAGATTCCCAGAATATACATTAGAATTGTCTCTTGAATTCTTCGAGGTCAGCACTTGTTTCCTGCTTGGAAACCCATAGAGAACCGATTTTCTTCTCTTTCAGTTTTAAGGGATCGGCAAAGATTTTTGTTATAAGAGAAAACGGGGCGGTAATTATGAAAAAAAACAGGGAAAGTACCATCCTGCTCTGAAAACTCCCAATCCTCATGCTAAAGTCTTTCCATATAGACCAGATATTATTTTTTTGCGGAGATTCTTCACCCTGTTCTCTGCGGAGGGGAAGTTTCCCGAATACCTTTGCAGGCAATACTGATAATATGCCGAAAATGCATCCCGCAACCATCCAGCATAAGATCAAAAGCCATTTATTCAGGCCAAAAGCAAACCGGGAGTATAGAGCTGTTCCCCATATGAGGAGGATCAAACCTAAGTCGAGTATCCGTGGTTTGGGTTCGTAAGCCTTCCCGGCAATGCCGGTTGCTCCTCCCGAATATCCGACAAGGGATAAAAGAATAAGGGCGACATATGATATAATTTCCATTTTAGGGGATTAAGTATACAATAATTCACAACATATACTCAACCTGAATTATTCATAAGAAATGTCGATATGGATGATACGTCCTTTTAGGTCTATATTCAAGATTGATTGAGACGTAAATCCTATTTACTATTTCGTTCAGGATATAATCTTTATTTGTAATCGACATTTCTTACCTTTCAGGCGAGCCGATCTTACCGCATCTACTTCGTTGCAGGGCATTCGCGGTGAAGGACCACAGCTTCATCCCCTGCGCCTCGCATCTGCGGCAACCTCGACTCGTGAATAATCCAGGTACACCTGAATTATTCAAAAAAAATGAAATTTTCCCTACATATTCCAGCGGAAAGTGGCTTTTAGAAGGAAGATGTTATCACCCGGGGCAGAAAATAAATCGCCCATGTCCCGGGAAAAATTAAAATCACCGGGATTGGAATAGTCGCTTCTATTTTGAGTCCAAACAAAGTAGAGAAGAGAACCGGGGTGGTATTCCCAGCGCAGTACGATTGTTCCCCGGACAGATTTAAAGTTGAAATCCGGATTGTTGAAAGAAAAGACTGAAGCTGGGCCCTCTCCATCCGGGTCCACCCAATACATATTGTCTTCAAAATCAAGAGAGGATTGTCCTTCCCCGAGTGTATTAAACTCAAAACTTTTGGGGCGGGCAAGCTCTTTAAACCTGTCATATTCTCCTACAGCAAGAAAAGGCTGTAAGTAAAGCTGCAGGGTTAATTTCGGAGTAAAGGTCCAATCGAGCCTGATCTCAGTAGAAAGTACTCTCTGGTAAAGGTGCCCAAAGATATAGCGGGCTTCGAAAGTGTCTCCCATTAACAGGTCATTCACTTTTTTTATCCATTGATATCCTGTCTCTCGTACCTCGTAATTGGGCCCGATGGAGAAGCTTATGTTGCTGCGGGGCTTCCAGCTTACAGAGGTGGAAGCATACCAGTTATAGGTTTCGATAGAGGGTCTTTTATAAACAGTGCTAAAGAGAGTGAAGACAAACTGTTTGCGCTTGTCTGT
>JAUWTR010000039.1 GCA_030614645.1 Candidatus Aminicenantota bacterium | reverse complement strand
TGCCCTGTAACGAAGCAGGTGCTGTGAGATCGGCTCGCCCGGAGAGTAAAAAAATGGCGATTATAATTAAAAATAAAAACAAGAAAAAAGTTTCAATAATCATTCTTGAAAAAATCTTGCATGTCATTGAAAAGAAATTAACAATAAAAACATCGCCATTTTTTTATGAATAGGTCAGGCCAGTAAATTGTTTACTATATCCCTCAATTATGATAAAAAAATATAGTGCTATTTAATCTAACCAAAAGGAATAATTAATGTGTGAATTAAGAGAAGTTTTCATTGTCAGTGCGGCCCGGACTGCCATAGGCAGCTTTCTGGGAACGCTGAAAAATTTTAACGCAACCGACCTGGGTGGTTTTGCTATTAAGGAAACGCTTAAAAGAGCAGGGATCACAGGCGAAGATGTTGGCGAAGTGATCATGGGAAACGTTGTTTCAGCAGGGATGGGTCAGGCTCCGGCCAAGCAGGCTCTAATCAAAGGCGGGATCCCGGCAACAGTAAACAGTTTCGCCATAAATAAAGTCTGCGGTTCGGCCTTAAAAGCAGTAGGCCTGGCGGCCAACTCCATCTGGCTGGAAGAAAATGAGATCGTCGTAGCCGGCGGCATGGAGAGTATGAGCCAGGCGCCGCATCTTATGTGGGGCGCTCGAAATGGTATCAAAATGGGTGATATCAAATTAAAAGACGCCATGATCTTGGATGGACTGTGGTGTGCTTTTGATAACCAGCATATGGGTATCACAGGAGAAGTAATCGCAGAAAAATTCGGGGCCACCCGGGATCAGCAGGACGAATATGCTGCCAGCAGCCACAAGAAGGCCATTCACGCTATCGAAAAAGGCTATTTTAGGGAAGAAATCGTCCCGGTCGAGGTGCCGCAGAGAAAGCGGGACCCGATCATCTTTGCTACAGATGAAGGGCCGCGAAAAGATGCAACTTTGGAAAAATTAACAAAACTTCGGCCTGTTTTTAAAAAAAGTGGGACAGTTACAGCCGGAAATGCGTCTTCTATAAATGACGGGGCTGCGGCTGTTGTTGTGGCCTCTGAGGATGCTGTAAAGGAAAAGGGACTTAAACCGCTGGCCAGGATTATAGGCTCAGCCTCAAATGCCCTGGAACCAAAAATGGTAATGTATGCGCCCAAGGGAGCGATTGAAAAGCTTCTGGCTAATATTGGCTGGAAAATAGAAGAGGTCGATCTTTTTGAGATAAACGAAGCGTTCGCCTCCCAGCTTGTGGTTTTGATAAAGGACATGGGTCTGGACCGGGAAAAGATCAATGTACACGGCGGAGCAGTAGCTCTGGGACACCCTATAGGTGCGACCGGAGCCCGTATATTGACGACCCTGATCTATGCTCTGAAACACAGGGGACTTAAAAAAGGCGTTGCCTCTCTCTGCCTCGGCGGCGGAGATGCGGTGGCTATGGCTATTGAAATTGTATAAAAGGAGGGATAATGGCTGATATAAAAAAAATCGCAGTTATAGGTGCCGGCACTATGGGAACAGGTATAACCCAGGTTGCGGCAGCTTCAGGTTTTGAAGTAATTCTAAACGATGTTGATGACAAGTTTCTCCAGCGTGCTTTAAAGATCATGGACAAGAGCCTTTCCAAGCTGCAGGAAAAAGGCAGGTTGAAAGAGGATAAGGATACGGTCCTGGGACGGATTAAAACTACGACCGAGCTTGGCGATGCTAAGGATGCAGATTTTGTTGTCGAGGCAGTTTTTGAAAGCTTTGAAGCAAAAAAGGAAGTGCTGGCCAAACTCGATAAACTGCTGCCTCCGGAAGTGATTTTGACTTCCAATACTTCGTCTATATCTATTACTAAACTGGCAGCTCTGACCGAACGCCCGAATAAATTTATGGGCATGCATTTTATGAACCCTGTCCCTTTGATGAAGCTTGTGGAATTGATAAAAGGGATCGCTACCTCCCAGGAAACATTTGACCAGGTAAAGGCCATGGCAGAAAAAATGGGCAAAGTTCCAGTCGAAGCGAATGATTATCCTGGCTTTATTGCCAACCGGATCTTAATTCCCATGATAAACGAAGCAGTATATACCCTTATGGAAGGAGTAGGTACAGTTGACGCCATTGACCAGGTTATGAAATTGGGCATGAACCACCCCATGGGGCCATTGGCCCTGGCTGACCTTATCGGCCTGGATGTATGTTTGTTTATTATCGAAGTTCTGTATGACGGTTTTAAAGACCCGAAATACCGGCCCTGTCCTCTTTTAAGAAAAATGGTGGATGCCGGCTATCTCGGACGGAAAACCGGAAAAGGATTCTACGACTATTCTACGTAAATTCACAAGGGGACCGTCCCTCTTTGTAAAGGGATTTTCCCTTACAATACATAGGAGAATAAAATGAGCAATACCTCAAAGGATGAAGAATCAAAAGGCAAAGCTATAGAAGCGGCTCTCTCTCAGATAGAAAAGCAGTTCGGAAAAGGGGCGGTTATGAAAATGGGGCAGAAGGAAGCGGCCGATGATGTGCCTGCTATCCCGACCGGGTCTATTGCTTTTGATCTTGCTCTCGGGATCGGTGGATTCCCCCGGGGAAGGGTAGTAGAAGTATTTGGCCCGGAAGCTACCGGAAAAACCACCCTGGCAGTCCATGTGATTGCTGAAGCCCAAAAACAGGGAGGCCAGGCCGCTTTTATTGATGCTGAACACGCATTGGACCCGAAATATGCTGCCAGTATCGGGGTAAACGTTGATGACCTGCTTATTTCTCAACCTGATTATGGAGAGCAGGCGCTCGAAATTGCCGAAGTTCTGGTACGCAGCGGTGCAGTTGATGTAATAGTGGTTGATTCAGTGGCAGCTCTTGTGCCCAAGGCCGAACTTGAAGGTGAGATGGGTGATGCCCACATGGGACTTCAGGCACGCTTGATGTCTCAGGCCCTAAGGAAGCTGACCGCTATAGTCAGCCGTTCCAAGACATGTTTTATCTTTGTCAACCAGATCCGCCAGAAGATAGGATTTTTTCTAGGCAATCCGGAAACGACCAGTGGAGGCCGGGCTCTGAAGTTCTACTCCTCCCTCAGAGTGGATGTGCGCAGGATCGCCACCTTAAAGGACGGAGATAAAGTCATCGGCAACCGGGTCAAAGTCAAAATAGTGAAAAACAAAATGGCTCCTCCTTTTCGCCTCGCCCAGTTTGATATTATCTTTGGCGAAGGGATCTCCCGGGAGGGTGACCTTATCGACTGCGGTGTAGATGTGGGCTTAATCGAAAAATCCGGCACCTGGTATTCTTACAAAGGAGAAAGGCTGGGGCAGGGAAAAGAAAACGTGAAAAAGTTGCTGCAAGAACAAACAGAGCTTGCCGACCAGCTTGAACGAGCGATCAGGAAAAAAGTCGGCTTGATTAAAGACGAAAAACCTGAACCAAAAGTTAAAGAAAATCAATCATCCTGAATAATCCAGGTAAGTTGACCGGCTTTTTTTTATAGCTCTTTTGTCAAAAAATGGCTTTCCCCTTGCCCCATTTTTTTACTTGCCCGTAATGATTTTTTCTTAAGCTGTTTAAGTTTATTTTTGATCCTGCTTTGAGTTGGGTCGAGTTTTAAGGCTTTTTGATAGTATTTGACCGCTAGGTCTTTTTTTCCCAGCTCCTGAGCCAGATCACCAATATCCTCAACGAGTTTGGCATTTTCGGGGAAAAGACTGACCGCGATCTGGGCCAAACCGAAGAGTTCCTGGTGTTTTTTTGCCTGCTTAAGCCCTGAAGCCAGAAGCTCCAGCCTCTCCAGGCTGACAGGTACCAAAGAATGGGCTTTTATGTACAGTTCCTCAGCCCGGGCAATATTTCCTTCCCAGATATAAGTTGCTGCCATTAGATTTAAAGTATTTGGATTTTCAGGATATAGGTTATTGCTCAGTTCCAGGATAGAGGTTGTCTTTTCCAGGCTGCTCTGTCTCAGAAAATACTTAGCCACATCCTCCATGTCCCGGGAAAAATCCGGGTAGATCCCAGCCGCGGAAAAAATGTTTTTCAGCTCCCGCTCCAGCTGCCTGATGTCCGTGTCGGCAAAGATATGAAGATCGTGAAGATGCCGGGGGTATGATTCTTCCCAGTCTTGCTGCCAGCTAGAGATTAATTTGATGAGCTCTTTCCGGAAGGTGTATTCATCTTTCAGTTCGAGATAGTCTGTAAAAAATGCGAGGGGACCTGTGTGAAAATAGCTGTGCAACCGTTTTTCCCCATAGGCCTTTTCCAAGGCGGCAGCCATGTAGGAGCCCACTTTAGTAAAAGCCCTGCCTGCTGCCGGGTGGATACCACTTTGAAGTTTTTTCCTGGCTTCTTTGCTGTTCTTTAGAATATAATTTTTACTGACATACCGGTTAAAATACTCAAATGACCTTTTCAGGTCTTTATCCTTCTCAGCAATTGGCCGGTTATGAAAATCATACTGGCTCAGGCCATGGGAAAAGACCTCCCCACAAGCGTTATAGAGCGCCTGCTCTGCTGGATCTACAACAAAAACAGCGCCGTCAATATCTTGCCGCAAAACCACTTCTGCCAGATACTGCACGTAGGGGATCAGATTGCAGCGTTCCAAGTTGGCAGCAACCGCGATGGCAAATGTTTCATGCGGGAAGATCATCAGATAGGTGCTCGTTTCCGGCTGCCCCCCGCCATGGCTTACCTTAAAGTGGCCTCGTAATGGTTTAACTCCCCATCCCATCCCATATCCCGTAAATTTCCCGTCTTTTGTAGCCATGGAGATAAACAGCCTTTGCCAGGTTTCGGGCTTTAAAAGTTTTTTTTCACAAATACCCCTGGCATATTTGAGCAGGTCTACTACTGTGGAACGTACCCCGCCGCCGGCAAAACGGCTGGAAATATCCACATATTCCGAGTTTTTTACTTCCCCGTTTATCAAGCGGTATCCTCTGACCCTGTGAGGGATAAGGTCCACCTGGCTATCCATCCCGGATGCATTCATGCTCAATGGATTAAAAATATGGGCTTTAATGTATTGCCCATAGGATTGTCCAGAAACCTCTTCAATAACCGCTCCTAAAAGATTAAACCCATAGCTGGAATAATTATATTTGGTCCCCGGCTCTGCTATCAAGTCAAAATCCTGAAAGACCGCAATTGCTGCCTTGGTGTTCATGGGGCGTTTGAAGTGGCCTTCCCTATCAAAGTCTTTATAATGGCTGATTCCGGCAAGATGGCCCAACAGCATACGTATTGTTACCGGCCATTTTTTCTCAGGGAAATAGGGGACATAAGCCTGTACTTCGGCATCCAGGCTGATCTTCCCTGCCTCCATCAGCTGTAAAACTGCGGTAGCTGTTATCGTTTTGGTGATCGAAGCCAGCCGAATAGAACTTTCCGGCCTGGCCGGCACTTTGTTTTCCAGATCGGAATACCCATACCCCCTGGCCCACATAAAATCCTTTTTTATAAAGCCAATGGAAAGCCCTGGGACCTGGTCGACCTTTATCCGTTTTTTAACATATTCGTCAAAGGCTTTTATAGCCTCCGCATAATCAGGTTGTCCTGTTTCCTCGGCCTGGAAGGCAAAAGTCTGGGAGACGATACTCAAAATAATGAATAGCAGCAATAAACCGGTACCCCTGTATGAAGTTGGCCGTTGGCAGTAAAACCTTACGTTTTTTTTCCTGCAGTTCCTGCTGGTTTCCATTTTTTATAAATAGTTCAGGCTATGAAATTGTATCTATGTTAATTGTTTAGAAAAGTAAAGCCAAAGATAAGAAAAAGCAACCGGGATACAAGCCCGGCCAATAAAGCATAAGGCATTTGGGTGCGGACATGGTCAATATGGTCTGTAGCTGCAGCCATGGACGAGATGATAGTGGTATCTGATATGGGGGAACAGTGGTCGCCGAAAACACCGCCCCCTAAGACAGAGGCAAGGACCAATCCCGGATGCAGGCCGATGAGATTGATCATGGGCACAGCTATAGGGATCATTATTGCAAAAGTCCCCCAGGAAGTACCTGTGGAAAAGGCGATGAAGCTTGAGATAACAAACATTATGGCCGGGATAAGCCCCGGATTAAGGGCGGCTTCAGCGGCTCGAGCCACAAAAGGACCGGTCCCCAGGGCCTCACAGGTATCTCCGATGGCAAAAGCCAGGATCATAAGGCTGGCTAGCGGCACCATGCCCCCTACCCCTTTCATAAATATATCAGTTATTTCTTTTGTTTTCATGATACCCTGGACTCGATAGGCAATAGCTCCAGCTGCTATGCCGCAGATAACAGCCCAGAGTACGGAGACTGAACCCGAACCATCCATCAGGTTTCCTTTTCCAGAGATAAAGAGCACTACCGGCATCATCAGGACCATAACAGCTACCGGCAGGACCATGTTTATAGGGCGGGGGGATATGCCTTCTTTTTTCTCTAACATCACAACATCTTCCGATATAAGAGGCTCGGCGCCGTCCCGCAGTAATTTCCCTTCTTCGCGTACTCTTTTTTCCGCTTTTTTCATGGGCCCGATATCTTTCCCATAAAGGATGACCACAAGGACTAGGGCAAGGGCTATTATGGCGTAAAAATTTAAAGGGATGGAAGAGATAAACACACGCACAGGATCCTGTATCCCCTGAGCAGCTAAAAGCCCCAGGACAAAAGCCCCCCAGGCATTAAGGGGGATAAGCACACATTTTGGTGCGGAGGTCGAATCAAGTATATAGCTTAGTTTTTCCCGCGAGATCTTAAGCCGATCAAAGATAGGGCGGGAAACAGCCCCGGAAACAAGCACACAGATGCTGGATTCAATAAAAATGATCAC
Organism: Candidatus Aminicenantota bacterium; assembly: GCA_030614645.1. Classification (GTDB taxonomy): domain Bacteria; phylum Acidobacteriota; class Aminicenantia; order Aminicenantales; family Aminicenantaceae; genus JAUVXM01. The sequence continues at coordinate 1,949 of JAUWTR010000039.1, read as the reverse complement.
ACCCAGAAACCAGGCCATCAGACCTGCGGATTTTCGGGTTTTCACCAGGCCTTTCCCTATAATCCAGTTGACAAAACCTTTCATCCCTCCAGAATATTGGGTGAATGTGATGACAGCTCCGATAAGGGCACTGAACAGGACAACTCTGGTATTGTCTGCGTCTTTAAAAACAGCAACCAGAGTATCAACTGTGTGGATCAAGCCGGTCAGAGGATTCCACCCATAAATTATCGTCCAACCCAGCCAGATGCCCAGGCCAAGCGAGAGATAGACCTGACGGGTTTTTATAGCCATAAGTATGGCTAAGACGGGCGGAAGGATGGAAAGCCAACCGTATGTGTCCATAAAGTATACTGTTTTTAATCCGCAAAAGGCTGTTCAATAGAGGGGCTAGGAGTCGAAAAATACTTAGGCCCTTCTTCAGTGATGTATATGCAGTCTTCCAGCCGAATACCGAATTCCCCGGGCATAACAAGCATGGGTTCATTGCTGAAGCACATACCGGGTTCCATGGGGCGTTTGTTTCCTTTGACCAGGTTTACCCACTCATGGCCGTCCAAGCCGATGCCGTGGCCTGTCCTGTGGGGACAGCCTGGAACCTCGTATCCCGGACCGAAACCATATTCTATATACACCTGACGTGGGGCCGCATCAGCATCCTCACAGGGCACGCCGACGCCAGCCTTGGCAAAAACGGCTGATTGTGCTTTTTTCGCCAGGTTCCACAGTTCACGCTGCCGTTTTGAGGGTTCGCCGAAAACAATAGTCCGGCTTATGTCTGAGCGGTATCCATCCACACCGCACCCTCCGTCCATCAAAACAATATCACCTTCTTTCAGTTCGATGTGCTTGATGCTGCCGTGAGGATTAGCTGAGGCTTCTGCGATCTGGGCTCCGATGCCGCCTGATGCTCCCAATGCTGCGTGAGCTCTTGAAGAGATCTCTCTGAAATCGTCTTTGGTCATGCCTTTCTCGAGCATGGCGACAGATGCCTTGTAGGCTTCAATAGTAATATCACTGGCCTTTTGCATCAAAGAGATCTCGCTCTGGGACTTAATCACTCGGCATTCTACCGTTATAGGGTCGGCACTGATATATTCGAGCTGGGAGGCTTCCTTCCGTATGCCATCGAACAGAAAAAAGCGGACCCTTTCCTCTATGCCGATCTTCCCGCTGTTGATCCCCCGGTCTTTTAATATTTGTGCTACCCTTTTGTAGGGGCTTTCATGCTCTTCCCAGGTCCGTATGTCATCACCGAACCGGATCAATTCGCGGGCCCTGTCCTCTTCAAATGCAGGGCAGACCCAGGCAATTTCACTGCTGGCCGGGATGACTGCTGCGAACATCCGCTCACTGTTCCACCAGCGGACACCGGTAAAATAAAAAAGGCTTGACCCGCCTTCAAGATAAATAGCCTTGATGCCGCTCTCCTTCATCAATCGCCGGGCTTTTTCTATGCGCCCTTTACGCTCCTTATCAGTGATGGGAACAATATCCCCGGTCATAGGACGAAGCTTGCTAATTGGGTCGGAGCTTTTTAGGCTGTCCTGTGTATTTGTTGAGCAGGCCTGTGCGGCTAAGGCGGCACCTGCCGCTCCAGCAGATAATTTGATAAAATCCCTTCTCTTAATATTCATATTAATTTCCTTCTTGTTCAATAGAATAACTTGATAATAATAAAAAAAAAGCAGTAATTCAATCATATATTAGCATATATACTAAGCGCTACTTTTTATGAGCTCTGGAGTCCCCCCGTTTTTTCTAAACTTCTGAGCCTTATGCAAGAATCAGGTTAGTTGATACGAAAACACGCGTATTTCCCCCAGCGAGGAAAATCCGCTCGGATACAGTCTTCGCTCTCTACTCCTTAAAGGAGAAGACCCAAGCCCGCTCATCCTTGCTCACGGTTTTCTTAATCAATTGACATGATACTTGCATGCAGAGCTTCA
>JAUWTR010000359.1 GCA_030614645.1 Candidatus Aminicenantota bacterium | reverse complement strand
TGCCCGGAGCAAAAATCTTCGGTACCAGACCCGGCGGTTTCTGGCCGAGATAGGGGTCTTTAAGAACAGAAAATTCATTCTGTTGTGCATTACTACTAAATACAAATATTATGAACCATAAAATTCCGACAAAAATTGCTTTGGATTTCATGATTTTTCTCTTTTACTTTAATTTTTTTGTTTTAAGCGTATAAATTTCTTTTGATTCATTACTAATCCTCATTTTATAGAGCAAATAATGTACCAATAATATCTCCTGGGATTTTCGAACGCGTATAAAACTCTATATGTCCATTTTCGAACAATTTATGTGCGCATATGAACAGAAATAAGATTACTCATATCGAAGCGAATCCACAGGATTTGCCCTGGCTGCTTTTATAGATTGTAAAGAGATAGTAAAGATCGAGATGATCAAGGCAAAGCCGGCAGATAACAGGAAAACCTCCCATCCGATTCTTGTACGGAAGGCAAATCCCTGAAGCCACTTTTGCATGACATAATAGGCAATTGGCCAGGCCAGAATATTGGCCACTGTCACCCATTTGAGAAAATCCCGCGACAGCAGCAAGTAGATATTGAATGTTGAAGCACCGAGAACCTTCCTTATTCCGATCTCCTTGGTCTTCTGTTCCGCTGTAAAGGCGGCCAGCCCGAAAAGTCCCAGGCAGGCCACAAAAATGCCCAGGATAGAAAAAGTCGAAAAGATATCACTCAACCTTCTATCCATGTTATGCATCTTTTCAAAGCTTGCATCCAGGAAAAAGTAATCCAGAGGATATTGGGGGACCATACTCTGCCAGGTTTTTCCAATAAAACCGATTGTTTCAGAAATGTTTTGGGGGAGAACTCGAATGGACAGATAGTTGTGAGATTCTATAGGTGCAACCATATAAGAGATGGAGTAGGGTTCCCGGTGAAGAGAGTAAATATTTATGTCATTGACAACGCCTGTTATCTGTCCTTTGTACTCATAAAGACTAACACCTTTTCCAACAGCTGCCTGAGGGGAGGAATAACCTGCTTCCCTGGTCGTAAGTTCACTGACCAAAAAATCAGATGTGCCCTCTTCTGAAAGCTGGTTGTAGATATTTGTCCCTTCCAGGAGCTTTAGCCCGTATGTGTTTACAAATTCCTTGTCGACTAAGTATATGACCTGGTTGAGGAGGTCATCACGGCCTTCCAACCGGAGGGAAAGATGACCGCTTCCCTTTGTCGGCACATAGGATGATGTCGTCATGTTTTCAATTCCAGGATTCATAAGCAGCTCATTTCTGAATGCCTCATAATTTTTCCGGATATCTTTATTTAATGTACTGACCATAATCTGTTCCTTGTCATATCCGAGATTTCTGGATTGTATATATTTCATCTGTTTATGGGTGGTTAAGGTAGCAAAGATGATCCCGATAGAAAGGACAAATTGAAAGGTGACTAGACCTTTACGCAAGTTAGTTCCAGAGAAAAAATACCCGGCTCTGGATTTCAGGGAATGTACCGGCTGAAAAGCAGACAAAAAGAGAGCAGGGTATATCCCGGCCACGAGTCCAACCACGAGGGAGATTGATAATATGCCTAAAATAAGCCAAGGATTTAAAAAGAAAGCAGGCGTCAGGTCTTTATCCGCCAGCTTGTTGAACAGAGGCATGGACACCAGGACCATAAAAATCGCAATCCATATTGAAAAGATACTGAGTAAAAGGGATTCTCCAAGGAATTGACGGATCAGTTGTTTTTTTTTGGCTCCAACCACTTTTCGAACACAAACTTCCTTTGCTCTATTTAAGGAGCGCGCCGTGGTCAGGTTCATGAAATTAATGCAGGCAATAATGAGAATAAATACAGCAATGGCCGAAAAAATATATATGTAGAGTATGTTTCCGGTGGGTTCGACTTCAGATCTCAACCGGGAGTGGAGTCGAATATCCAAAAGAGGCTGAAGACTTATCGTGTACCAAGGATCTTTTTTCCAGTTTCTATGGAGAAACTCCAGAAATTTCGAATTCAAGGATTCGACTGAGGAATTTTTATTCAAAAGTGCATAAGTATAGTTTTGTAGGTAGCCAGAAAATTCTGTAAGATCATCTTTTTGGGTGATGTATGAGGCCAGGAAATCAAAGTGAATATGAGAGTTTCGAGGAACATTCTTCGCAATTCCGGTTACGCTAAAGAGTAAAATCTCTCCGTCATTGTAAGGATCGGCTTCTATCGTTTTTCCTATAGGATCTTCATTTGCAAAATATTTTGCCGCCATATCTTGTGTTAAAACAATTGTGTTCGGATTTGTGAGTGCTGTCGCAGGATTGCCTTTGATCAGAGGAAAATCAAAAACTGTTAAGAAACTGGGTTCGGCAAAAAAGAATCTTGCCTCATAGAATTTTTTTTCTCCATACCCGACATAACGTTTCACATCCTGCCCCATTCTCCGGATGCGCACCGTTTCTAAAATTTCTGGAAAATCCTTTTTAAGGGCTGGCCCAACGCCAAAAGAACCATTGGCGTTTGTCGGCCGCCCGTCATCGTCTGAGGAAAAGGCAACCCTGTAGATGCGATCGGCTTTTGTGTGAAATTTGTCGTAGCTGAGTTCTTCTTTTATAAAAAGCAAGATCAAGATACAGCAGGCCATCCCGATAGCCAGGCCTTCCACATTAAGCAAGGAATATCCTTTGTGTCTTTTGATGTTCCGTAAAGCCGACATGAAGTCATGTTTGAACATTTGTACACTCCAATATAAAAAGTGTGTTATATACGCCGGGAAAGCGATTAAAATGTGCCCCCAGTACCAGATGCGTGCTTTGTGAAGCCCTCCCCTA
>JAUWTR010000275.1 GCA_030614645.1 Candidatus Aminicenantota bacterium | reverse complement strand
ATAGATCCTGCAAAAATAGAAGCAGCCATAACTGAAAAGACAAGGGCTATAATACCGGTACACCTCTACGGACAGTGTGCTGATATGGACCCCATCCTCAAAATAGCTCGAAAACACGATCTGGCAGTTGTAGAAGATGCTGCCCAGTCCATAGGAGCACAGTATAAAGGCCGCAGCGCAGGCACTATAGGAGATCTGGGTATATTCTCTTTTTTCCCCTCAAAAAATTTAGGAGGAGTAGGGGACGGCGGTATGGTTGTGACAAATGACCAGTCCCTTTATGAAAAACTAAAAATACTCCGAGTTCACGGCTCTAAACCCAAATACTTTCACAAGACTGTAGGGGGAAATTTCCGCCTTGATGCAATCCAGGCAGCAGTACTGCTTGTTAAGTTAAATCACCTCGACTCCTGGTCAGAAAAGCGTCGCCAGAACGCTGATTTTTATGATAAAAACTTCAAGTCAGCCGGTCTTTTTGAAAAAGCCGAGCTCAAAAATCCTGTCCCGGTTTATAAAGACTTAGATGATAAAAATTATCACATCTATAACCAGTACACCTTAGGCGTTCCTTCCCGTGATAAACTCCGCCAGTTTTTAAAAGAAAACGATATAGGGGCTGAAATATACTATCCCCTCCCGCTTCACCTGCAGGAATGTTTTACTGACCTGGGATATAAAAAGGGAGACTTGCCTGAAGCAGAAAAAGCCTCACACCATGTAATATCAATCCCAATCTTTCCTGAGCTCACAATCCCTCAGCAAGAGCATATTGTCCAGAAAATATTAGAATTTTACTAATAATTAAAAAAACTATGGGAAAAAACAAAAAAGTGATTCACCTCATAGCTGCTGCCCGCCCCAATTTTATAAAAATTGCCCCTCTCTATCACGCCTTTCGCAAAAAAAACTGGGCTGAACCAGAAATAATCCATACCGGCCAGCACTATGACTTAAATATGTCGGATGATTTTTTCAATGACTTAAACCTCCCAGAACCCCATATCAATCTCGGTATTGGCAGCGGCACCCACGCCGAACAGACTGGCCGTGTCATGATAGCCTACGAAAAAGTCCTGCTCAACAAAAGGCCAGACCTTACCATAGTCGTAGGAGATGTAAACTCCACCCTTGCCGCCACCTTAGCTGCCACCAAATTGGGAGTTAAAGTTGCTCACCTTGAAGCTGGCCTCCGCGCTTATGACCGGAGCATGCCAGAAGAGATAAACCGGGTAGTCACAGACAGCCTGGCTGATATTCTCTGGACTCCTTCCCCCGATGCGGATGAGAATCTTAAAAAAGAGGGAATATCTCCTGAAAAAATCCAAAGAGTAGGCAATATTATGATCGATTCTCTTGAGATGCTACGTCCCCGCATAGAAAAAGAACCGGAATGGCAGAAGCTAAAACTGAAATGCAACAGCTACGGCCTTGTAACCCTCCATCGCCCTTCCAATGTCGACACTGCAGATAAGTTAAAGATCCTCTGTAATGCCTTACTTCAAATAGCTGAAAAGGTCCCACTCGTCTTTCCAGCCCACCCTCGTACTATGAAAAACCTTAAAAAATTCAAGCTTCTAAATCTAATAAAATCATCTCCCGATATTTTACTGATAAGCCCTCTAAGTTATATACCTTTTATGAACCTTGTATTTAACTGCCGTTTTGTAATAACTGATTCCGGAGGGATCCAGGAAGAGACGACCTATCTGGGGATACCCTGCCTGACCGTTCGTCCCCACACAGAAAGGCCTATAACCATTACTCAGGGTACAAACACGCTGACTAAGCCCGAAGATTTAAATAAACAGGTAGAAGCCATCCTCAATAGAAAAAGAGAAAAATGCAAAATAATGTTATGGGACGGCAAAACCGCTAAAAGAATCGCCGAAACACTGTCTTCATCGCCCTATAAATAGCGGAATTTGTAGTAGAAATCAATAAACCTTTGGGCAATAGCTTCCCAGCTGTAATGGTTTTTTATAGTTTCATAGCCATTATGGCCCAAAGTTTGAGCTTTCTCTTTGTTTTTTATAAGCTCGATAATAGCCTCGGCGAACTTGTCCGGGTCAGAAGGATCGACCAGGATGCCGTTTTTGCCTGAGGAAATAACATTTTTGATTCCTCCAAATTTTGAAGCAATGACCGGCACCCCGCAGGCCATAGCTTCAGTGGAAGTCATTCCGAATGGTTCAAAAAGTGAAGGCAGGGCAAAGATCTCAGCCTGCCTGTAATATGGAACCATGAATTCATCCGGGACATATCCGATGATCAACACTTTGTCCTGGAGATTCCTCTCCCGGGTGATTTTCTCCATCATGGCAACGACTTTTTTCTCGCGAGCTTGAGGCTGGGAGGACCCACCGCCGATCACCAAATGTATATCAGGGACCTTGGGTACAACCTTATCAAAAGCCTTAAGAAGAAGGTCGTGGCCTTTATTGGTGTCAATGCGGCTAAGGCAAAAAATGTATTTGTCCGGAAGGCTGGTTTTTTGTTTTTTTTCTCCTGGTTTAAGGGGCTGGAAGCGGTGTATATCAGTGCCCGGCGGAATTACTGTTATATTATCAGCTTTGAATCCATATAATTTGTCCAGTTTTTCCTGCTGCAATCTAGTTGTGACTGATTGAGCATTGACTGATTTGAAAATCCGCATCTCCTCTTTGATGCGAAGCTTGAAATTGAATTTTTCTTCCATCTTTTTGGGATCTCCGCCCATTTGTTCCTTTTTCCAGGCGCCGATGGAATGGGCTGTAAAAAAAATCGGCTTTCCCATCTTTTTGGCAACGGCAATAGTAACTATCCCGGCATCCACATAATGCCCATGGTACAGGTCATATTCCAGCTTGTTTTTGCGGATAAATGCTGCCATATTTTTTGAAAGTTCAGGAAGTACATCGTAGATAGTTTCTTTTGGGATAAATTCCCAGGGGCCGGCTTTTATCCTTATAACCCTAACCCCGGGATTGGAGGGGACCGGATCTACCTGGGGCAGGGAGGCGTCGAACCAGCGCGTGAAGATATCTACTTTGATATCCAGTTTAGAAAGCGCTTCGGCCAGTTTTAAAACATAGACTACCTGCCCGCCGGTATCGGTTCTGCCCAGCTGGGGAATAGGGTCGAAATACCCGTGAGTGCTGAGCATGGCGATACTTTTTAGGGGCATATCTTTGTTTTTGTTCATCGTAGTGACCTTGATTATATATTATCATCAACATATTTTTCAATCTTGACTTCATAGATACTGCTGATATAACCTTGTTCTGAAATAATATGAATTATTCACTAAAAAAGGAGGCCTTATGAAATCCAAAGTTATTAAAAATAGTATATTGTATTTTATTGCAGCTTTTGTCCTATTTTGGGGCTTAAACATGCAGGTTTTGGCCGGCCCAAAGGTTGCCAAGGAGAAAAAACTGGTGCTGGAATGGTTGAGCCAGCCTCAAGTTGTAGAAAAATTCGGGAAGATATCAGACACTATCTGGTCCTATGCAGAGCTGGGGATGCAGGAGTTTAAATCTTCAAAACTACTGGCAGATACATTGGAAGATGCTGGATTTACCGT
>JAUWTR010000392.1 GCA_030614645.1 Candidatus Aminicenantota bacterium | reverse complement strand
TGGGTAAGCCTTAGCAGAAAGGGAGACCATAATGCTATGGAATCGCTGTATGAATATTTCAAAATCTCTTTTTACGGTCTGGCCTATCGATATACATACGATTCGGCGGCAGCAGAAGATTTATTCCAGGATATATTTATCAAGATATTCGCTCACCTTAAAGACCTAGACAAGGATGAAGCATTTACTGGCTGGGCATACCGGATCGCCGTAAATACATGTCTTAGTTATCTGCGCCACCGGAAAATGAAGCTTAAGAAGTCAGTTTCCTTGCAGAATGTAGAGCCCTTTTTGGCTTCTGAAGAAAGCGGCGACCCGGAAAAGTTGATTAAAAATTCCCTGGAAGAAGCTCTCCGGGGGATTTCAGCTAAACTAAAAAGTGTATTTATTCTGCATGATGTGCAGGGATTTAAACACAAAGAGATAGCCCGCATAATGGGATGTTCAGAGGGGACATCAAAGTCCCAGCTTTTTAAAGCGAGAATGAAGATAAGGACATATCTGGAAATTAAACAGGTAATATAAGGAGAAAAAAATGAGATGCCCACGTATAAAGAAGATGTTTATAGAATATATTGATGGGGACTTGAGTCAGAAGCAGAACACTTCTATTAAAAAGCATCTTAAAGAATGCCCGGACTGCGAAAAATTAGTAGAGGATTTTAAAAATATTGCAAATAGTGAGGGAAAGCTGGAAAAACATTCTCCTCCGAAAGAAACCTGGAGTAAAATTGAGGCGCGCATAAATGCAGGCCAAAATGAAAGTTTTACTCCTGACATTGAGAGGCGAAAATGGCTTTATCTTCCTGGATTTCGCTATGCAGCAGCAGCGGCGGGAATAATCTTGATCATAGCCGGAGCCCTGATTCTGGGGCCGCAATATCTTAGAAAGGAAGTGGAGTCTGCTGGTTTTTCCAGCAGCCAGGAATATACTCTAGCAAAATTGAAAGAGGCAGAAAGACACTACCAGCAGGCGATTAATGCCCTAGGTGAAGCTGTGGCTGCTCAGGAAAAACAGTTCGACCCTAAAGTGGCTGAAGTTTTTAAAACTAACCTCAAGATCATCAATTCATCAATATCCGCCTGCAAACAAGCGGTTCTGAGTAATCCGGAAAATTTTGAGCCGTATAAGTACTTACTGGCAGTCTATGAGGAAAAAGCGGATCTGCTGAATAGAATAATAAATTTAAACGGAAATATTCCCCAAAAAGGGAAAATAGATACATCTATCTAAATAAGGAGGTTTATTATGAGAATTAAAAGAGTAGCGGTTTTTGCAGTAATTATTAGCTTTAGTATCTTTCTTTTAGGACTTGCTCCGGCAAATTTGCTAGCTAAAGAGAAGTATGAAGAAAAATTCAGCAAGACTGTTTCTTTAGCCAAAGATGGAAAAGTGATTCTCACCAATATTTCTGGGGACATTGAAGTAAAAACCTGGAACAAAGGAGAGGTTCAGATTGAGGCCCTAAAAACTACCAAGACCTCATCTGAAGCTAAAGCAAAAGAAAATTTTCAGAAAGTTAAAATTGAGATCACTCAGGAAGGAGGAACCCTTCGGATCGAAACCAAATATCCCAAAGATTTTTTCAGATCCCGTTCGACCGGTGTATCGGTGGATTACTGGTTGACAATACCTTCCCAGGCTTACCCCAACATTAAATCCATAAGCGGGGATATCAGTCTAGAGGGTATCGGAGCTTCTGCCAAAGCGGAGACTGTGAGTGGAGATGTAGATCTATTGAAGATTGCAGGAGCAGCAAAAGCAGAATCTGTAAGTGGAGATGTGACTGTAACTGGAGTAAAAAAGGGAGTCGATGCTAATTCAGTCAGTGGAGACCTTGAGATTGTAGATGTTGTAGGAGATGCGGACTTAAAAACAGTATCCGGAGAGATTACGGCTAAGAATATCCGGGGAAATGTTGACGTAGAGTGTATCAGCGGAGATATCGAGCTGCGTGGGATCTTGGATGCAACTTCCGTTAAAGTTGAGGCTTTAAGCGGTTCTGTTGAATATACAGGAGATATCCTTGATAACGGTAATTACAAAATCAAGTCACACAGTGGTCCCATTACCTTGGTCATCCCTGCCGGGTCCGGTTTCTCTTTAGAGGCTAAAACATTCAGTGGGGAAATTTTCAGTGACTTTGATATTAAGATTTCCGGAAAGCTCAGTAAGAAATCGATCCAGGGCACAGTAAACGGGGGCGGCGCTGAAGTAGAGCTTAAGACTTTCAGTGGCAATATTTATCTTAAGAAACGCTAAGTTAAAGTCTGAATAATTCAGAAAAACATTGAGGGACAGTCCCTATCATAGGGGACTGTCCCTTTTCTTTTAAGGGGTTATTCTGTTACCTCAATCTCCTATATGATTTTTACAGAGGTGCTTAATTTCCGGAAGGGGGACTGGAAGGCCCGTAAAGTTTGAATCTCAGATGTGGTTTGACAAACAAAGAAATCTACATTAAAGTTAATGCGTCTCTGGTTCAGGTGCAACCAGAGGTTGGTGGAATATGAATACGATTAAACGAAATCCTCATGAAACAAGAG
>JAUWTR010000002.1 GCA_030614645.1 Candidatus Aminicenantota bacterium | reverse complement strand
TTATCTGACACCTTCTAAATTAATAAGCCAGGCATCCATTATTGTGATGAGTCTATATAGAAATAGGGCATCCTATAGAAATTTTATTACTTTAGCTTTTAAGCAGTTTATATTAAATCCTAAGAAGAAATCCATTTTTGCCAAAATAGCGGTAAAAAGAATCAAGCTAAGAGCTAGCCTGGATACTGGTAAATCCCGCAGAAAGCCATCCGGAACAACACGGGCATGGTTCCTCGAGAGAATCTCGAGGAGAGCGTTGTGAGGACAGGAAGGGATTTTCCCGCTGGGGGACATCCCTGTCTTTCGAAGGGACTTACCAGTATCCAGGCCTTATATCTCCTGTAAGTTTTAAAATTGGAAGGGAACGCCCATTTATCCTCTTCTTGAGCCTAGGGAATGTTTGTGCTAAAGTTTAAAGCTTATGAGTGAGACAGTTTGGATTTTACCGCGTTTAAATAAAGATGTATCTGTGCTATCAAAAGAGGGGGGTATACCAGTTTCTCTTGCTCGTATTCTTATTAATCGGGATATTAACAACTGGCAAAAAGCGCATAATTTTTTTTATGGAACCCTGGATGACTTGCATGACCCGTATTTAATGGATGGGATGCAAGCTGCAGTAGAAAGAATAGGAAAAGCTGCTTCAAATAGAGAAAAAGTTATTATTTTTGGTGATTATGATGTAGATGGTATTCTATCAGTTGTTATTCTTATACGGGCCCTTGAATCATTAGGAATTGATGTGGATTACTATATTCCAGACAGGTTAAAAGATGGGTACGGGATTAAACCTGAGTATATCCGGATAGTAAAGCAAAGAGAAGCTTCTCTTGCTATTAGTGTTGACTGCGGGATAAAAGCTTTGGAATTTGTCAGGGAAGCTGAAAAAATAGGTGTGGATGTTATTATTACAGATCACCATCAGCCCGGGGAGATTTTGCCGGAAGCCCTAGCGGTTTTAAATCCAGCAGTCAGCAGTTCGGGTTATCCAGATAAGAACCTGGCTGGAATCGGAGTTGTATTTAAGTTGATCCAGGCTATTTTAAAAAAAGAAGGAAAAGCCTCTGTTCTGCCGCACTATTTAAAGTTGGTCTCTATAGGAACGATTGCTGATATTGTTGAGCTCCAAAATGAAAATAGAATTCTTGTCAAGTTTGGTTTAAAAGCATTAGAAAATGTTGCCAATAAAGGTTTGAAAAGTCTGCTGGAAGTATGTGGACTAAAGGGAAATAAAGTCAACACAGGAGATGTTGGTTTTAGAATCGGCCCCAGAATTAATGCGGCAGGACGTCTTGGGAAGGCTGAACTCTCCGTCAAACTGTTTTTTTCTGATTCGGTTGAAGAAAGTAAAAACCTTGCGCTTAGATTGGATGGTTTAAATGCCGAGAGACAGGGAGTGGAAAAAAAGACTTTAAAGCAGGCTATGTGCCGAGTTGAAGATAAGTTATTGCATGAGCGTTATAAGCTTCTTATCCTTGGATGTGAAGAATGGCATCGTGGTGTCATCGGGATTGTTGCTTCCCGGCTGAAAGAGTCTTTTAACAGGCCAGTAATTCTTTTTGTTTATAAAGACGGTATCGCATATGGATCAGGTAGGAGCATTAAGGAATTTTCCCTAATTAATTGTCTGCAGCAAGTTGAAAATAGCTTGTTGAATTTCGGGGGCCATCCTATGGCAGTAGGATGTGAACTTTCCTGTGATAAAATGGATTCCTTTAAGCAGGCTGTCAATATTTACGCTGATAACATGATACAGCCGGAAGATTTGAGAAAAAAAATTCACATTGACACGAAAATCAATTTTAATGATATTGATGCCAAGTTTCTTGATATGCTTTCATTGCTTTCGCCTTTCGGGATGGGCAATCCCAGGCCTGTATTTTTAACAGAGAATGTCGAGATAGTTGCCGAGCCCATTAGGATTAAAAGGAGCCATATCAAAGTGCTGGTGAGAAATGATGGTATTGTATTTGAGGCCATCGGCTGGGGAAAAGGTGATTGGAAAGATAGGTTGTTTAAAGGAGATAGGATCAGTATAGTCTATTCCCTTAACTTTTCAGAGTATTTGGGAGAAGAACGCCTTTACCTGAACATGGAAGATATAAAGCCCTTCCCTGCTTAAGAAAGAATCAGGTCAGTTGATCCGAAAACACGCGTATTTTCCCCAGCGGGGAAATCCCTGTCTTTCGAAGGGACTTACCTGTGTCCAGGCCTTGCAACTTCCAGAAACTTAAAAAAATTGAGGGGACTCCAGAATTTTATTGCTATTTAGATTCGGGCAGTATTGGAGTATACTATTATTGTAATGAAAAAGAAAAAAATATCGCAGGCCAGATTTTTTAAATATTTCATTGCAGTTTTTCTTCTGTCTGTTCTGGTTGTAATTACCATGAATTTTTTTTCCCGTTCAAAAAAAAGGATAAAGATCACTCCCTCTAAGGGAGAACTTGTAAAACAAAAAGTGGAAAACAAAGAAAACGTTATATATTTTGAGGATAAAAAGGGAAAACCTAGCCGAAAAGTTAAAGTTGATAGATATTATATTGGAGAGGATGGCTGGTATCATCTAGAGGGGAATGTTGAAATTTCCTTTTTAAAGTCTGTTGATGGGCAGAATGTTTACTTTTCTGGTGATGAAATCATTCATAATAAAGAAGCAACCCAATTCCGTTTAACTGGAAATTCAATTATTAAATTCAAAGACTTGGTCATTAAATCTTCAGTATTTGAATATGAAGCTAAAACAGACACAGTAAAAAGTAACAAGGGAGTAGAGTTTTCTTCGGGAGAGATTTCAGGTTCAGCTAGGATTGTCAATTTCAAAGTAAAAAAAGAAGCATTAGTGCTCTCAAAGGATGTTAAGCTGGAATTGAGTATGGATACAAAATCGGATATTCCCCTATTTGTTTCTGGGAAAAAACTGGATTATTCACACAAAAGGAGAGAGGGTTTAGTAGAGGGTGATGTTGTGCTTGACTATGGAAAAAGCCAAATTAAAGCAGACAATATGGATTTTGATTTTTTTCGTGACAAGGAAAACATTAACACAATATTTTTAGAAGGAAATGTTTTTTTGTCTTTGATCGCTGAAGAAGAGCACATTGAACTTGGAGATAATGATTCTCTTATGTCAGCAGCTAAAAAACGTGAAATCGAAGCAAGAGAAGTATTCATTAAGAACTATAAGGATGCCTTTCAGATTAAAAGTATGAAAGCTAAGGGAAATTGTCGTTTCTTGAATATCACAGCTTCCGGAAGTTCATCAGAAATCCTGGCAGAGTCCTTAGTATGCACTTTTAAGCAGGATGGCATATTAAGAAGGTTTGACGCTATAGAAAAGGTCAGGATGACCGAACTGAAGATAAATAAAAAAGACAGAAGAATTATTCAGGGTGATTATCTAATCATAGAAGGGGAAAAAAATCATCTAAAAGTCAAGGGAAATGATGTTTCAAAAGCAATAATCCAGTCAACGGATTATAGAGTTTCTGCTGGAGAGATCGATATTGTTTTTGATAATGACAATTTATTTGCCAAGGATGGGATTACAGTAATATTATATCCTGTAGAGGGTCAACGTAATTCTATTGGTTTTTTTTCAAAAAACCAGCCGGTTTTTATTATAGCTGGAGAAATGATGTATATTGACAAAGAGCAGTGTTTTTACTTCAAAGAAAATGTAAAGGCCTGGCAAGGAAATGATATGCTGGGTGCAAGAAAACTGACCCTCTTTAAAGATACAGGAAGGTTTCAATGTGAAGGATCCGTTGAGTCTTCATTTTCATATATACCAAAAAACAAAGATACTGAAGAAAAGATCAAAATCTCCTCTGATTCAATGAAGTTTAAACCGGCTGAATCGGTCCTTATCTACAAGACAGACTGCAAATTAAACGTAAAGAATACGGAACTCCTAGCTCAATCTCTTTCAGTCTCTCTTCATCAGGAAAGTGCTGAATTGTTAAATATTTTGGCTTATTCTGATGTCAAAATAATACAAAACACATTTGAGGGTCGGGGAAAAGAGGCGAGGTATAACCCGGGGGAAGAGATGATCGTCTTGTTGGGAGATCCGGTGTTAATAGATAAGGACAAGGGGAAAACAGAGGGCGACAAATTGACATTTTCCCTGGGCGATGGTAAAATTTTGATCGAAAATCAAGATCAAAAAAGGTCTAAGACAGTTATAAAATAGTTAATGATGAAAGAATATATTGAAGCAAAAAGATTAAGAAAAACTTATCATGGGAGAAACGTTGTCAATGGGATTTCACTTAGGGTAAAAAAGGGTGAGATCGTAGGTTTATTAGGCCCAAATGGAGCAGGAAAGACAACTACATTCTCTCTGATCCTTGGTCTTATCTCTCGTGATTCCGGTCAAATATTTTTAAATGTAGAAGAAATCACTAGCCTTCCCATGTATATTAGAGCAAGAAAGGGTTTATGTTTACTTCCTCAGCAGCCATCAGTTTTTAGAAAAATGAGCGTGCTCAACAATCTTCTATCTATTGATCAGATGAAAAGAGATTATTCCTCCCAGATGAATGGCAGGGCGGAAAAAATTTTGCAGGAATTCGGACTTGAGAAATTGGCGGGGGCAAAAGCATACACTCTGTCAGGGGGAGAGAGACGAAGGCTTGAAATAGCAAGGGCATTGATAACAGACCCGGAATATATTTTTCTGGATGAGCCATTTACAGGAATCGACCCTCTAGCCATTTCAGATCTTCAGGAGATAATTTTATCCTTAAGGACAAGAGGACTTGGCTTGCTCATTACTGACCACAGTGTAAGGGAAACATTGAAAATTACTGACCGAGCTTATATTATCAGTAAGGGAGAGATATTAAAAACCGGAACTCCATCAGAACTGGTAGCTTCAGCAGAAGTTAAAAGTACGTACTTAGGCGAAGAATTTGACCTTAATTGATTGTATAAATGGTATAATATGGCTGAAGGAATGTTTATAAAACAACAGTTACATCAAAAGCAAGTACAAAAACTTGTACTTGCCCCTGCTCTGCAACAAGCAATAAAACTCTTGCCTTTGACAAATCTAGAGCTTATTGAAATTATTGATGAAGAACTATCGAAAAACCCCATGCTTGAAGTAAAGGAGGAAACTGCTGATGAGAATGGGGGGGATAAACAGTCAGAAAGAAAAGAGGATAAAGATAAAACCCAAGATTTGGATGATCCATTACAGATCGATGATGATAAAGACTTTGAAAAATATTTCAAGGAGTATTTTGATAATCGATTTCGGTCATATTCTATTGAAAAAAAAGAAGCGCCTTCTTATGAAAACTTTGTTTCTAATAGCACTACACTCTGGGATCATTTGAACTGGCAGGCCAATCTAACGTTTTTTAATGATGATGAAAAAGAAATCGCTAGATATATTATTGGAAATATAAATGAGGATGGATATTTAACGGTATCTTTAGAAGAGATAAGAAGAGAAATGGGTGCTTCTCTGGATGATATTGAAGTAATTCGGGAGAAGATCAAACAGTTTGATCCGATCGGAATTGGAAGCCTTACTCTACAGGAAGTACTTTTAACACAAATTGATTATTTTGAGATTAAAGATGACATAGCCCGCAGAATCGTTAAGGAAAATTTATCCCTTCTGGAAAAATCCAAGTTTTCTGAAATTTGCAAGAAATTGGATCTTTCACTCGCTGAAGCGAGATTCCACATTGATGTTATTAAAAGCTTGGATCCTACGCCGGGAAGAAAATACAGTCAGGAGAAGACAGTTTATATTATTCCAGATATTGTTGTAACTAAAGAAGATGATGAATATCGGATCACATTGAGCGATGAAGGTGTTCCCAATTTACAAATAAATAGATTTTATAAAGAACTTTTGGCTAAAGCATCTGAAGAAAATGAAGAAGCTCGTCAGTATTTAAAAGATAAAATTAAGAAGGCATTATGGTTTTTACGAAGTCTCGACCAGAGAAATAGCACCATATATAAAGTCGCTAAATTTATAGTAGACAAACAAAAGGATTTTATTGAAAATGGGCTGGATTATATTAAGCCTTTAACATTGATCGAAGTAGCTGAGGCTATTGGAGTGCATGAATCAACAGTCGGAAGGGTTGTTGCAAACAAACATATTATGACTCCGAGGGGAGTTTTTCCTCTTAAATATTTTTTCCATAAATCTTTGACTGGAGATTTTGGGGAAGAAATATCGTCATTAAGAGTCAAACAGAGGATTAAAAAATTGATTGAGAAGGAAGACAGAGAAAAGCCTTTGAGTGATATAGAGGTCGGGGATATTTTAACAAAAGAAAACTTGAAGATTGCCCGCCGGACTGTTGCAAAATACAGAAAACAATTATCAATTCCCCCATCTCACATAAGAAAGCGAAAATACTGGATGGAGGAGCCTTGATGAATATAAATTTTACTGCTCGGCATACAACAATTACTCCTGAAGTGGAAGAATATTGCAAAAAGCGTATAGAGACCATAGAAAAATTACTGGGATACCCGGTTGATGTGAATATTGTTCTGTTGCTTGAGAAATACAGGAATAAAGCAGAGGTCAAAATAAAGATCAAAGGTGCTACTATTAATGCAGAGGAAGAAACACAGGATATGTTGAGTTCCCTGAGTGTTGTTTTTGATAATATTGAAAGACGGGTTAAAAAAGAGAAGGAAAAACTCAGGAAGAGGAAAAGGAGAAAAAATAATGAAATCACCGGTCTTTCTTCCACTCCCGAGAGTCAAGAGCAGGAGAAGCGGGTGATAAGAAGCGGGAATTTTTATTTAAAGCCCATATCGGTCGATGAGGCTCTGATGTTGTTTGAATCCAGTAAGGAAGATGCCTTTGTTTTTCGGCAATTTTCATCTGAAAAATGGGCTGTCCTCTATCGCAGAAAAGATGGAAATATTGGGCTGATCGAGCCAGAATAAAAAATATGAGAGAGAAAATTGAAGATTTCTAATTTATTAAAACAGGATATGGTTATTCCTGAGTTAGAACACCAGGATATGGAAAATGTTCTTAAAGAAATGGTTCATTTCTTGAAAAAAAAGAACAAAATCAGTAAGGATAAGGAACTGTTCGAAAAGTTGCTCCAGAGGGAGAGATTAGGGAGTACAGCTATTGGTGATGGAGTGGCTATTCCACACTGTAAGATGAAATTGGCCAAGAATCCTCTTATAATGCTGGCCGTCTCCCAAAAAGGAGCGGATTTTAATTCACCAGATGGAACTCCTTCGAATATTTTTTTTTTAGTGGTATCTTCACCTGATAATCCCAGCCTGAATCTACAGATTTTAGCTGCTATTGCTCATCTTGTTCGCAAGGCGGATACCATGATCAAAAAAATATTAAAAGCTGAGGATATCTATGCAGTTCTGGAAATTATTCGCAAGGAAGAAGAAAAATTATAACAAAAGATCTTTTCCGAAAGTCCAAATCGAAATTTCCGGCCGAGCAGGTGTCAAAAAAAGAAGAGATCACTATATCAGGGGGATTGCTTCAGATCTACAGACTGGGAGTGCTAATTAGAGGGGACAGCGGAATCGGGAAAAGCGAGAGTTCTCTTGAACTGATTTCCCGGGGTGCTCGTTTTATTTCTGATGATGTTACTCATATTGAAGAGAATGCGGGGGGGAGGCTCATTGGCCGGGCCCCTTCTCTTAGCCGTAACTTTATGGAAATTCGGGGTTTGAGCATTATTAATATAAAACATATTTTTGGAAGCAGGACTGTATGTAATAAGTCAAAGATAGATTTGGTTGTTCAGTTAAAGCAGTGGGAACATGGAAAAAAATATGACCGCTTAGGCTTGGAATCTCACGAAGTATGTGAAATCTTAGGTATAAAAATTCCCCAGGTTAGTATACCGGTTGCTCCCGGACGGAATATTGCAACATTGATCGAAGTTGCATGTAAAGTCCATATTTTGAGAGAAAAAGGATGTTATGCTCCTCGGGAAATAGCGAGCAGATTAGATCGTGCTCTTGGTAATAGAAAGGACAATAGATGAAAATGGCCGATGACAGATTTTTGATTGTTACCGGCATGTCCGGTTCAGGCAAGACAGTTGCCAGTAGAATTCTGGAAGATTTTGGTTATTACTGTGTTGATAACCTCCCGGCAAAACTTATTCCCATATTTATCAATCTGCGGAAGAAGAGAGAGGTTGAAATTGAAAAAGTAGCTTTGATCAGAGATATTAGAGAAGCAAAGTTTTTAACTGAATTCCCAAAAATCTTAAAATCCATTAGAGAAAATGAACTCCCTAGGGTGATTTTTATGGAAGCTTCTGATGAGGTAATTGTCAAGAGATTTAGTGAAAGCAGACGGCCTCATCCCCTTAAAAGAAAAAATTCAATCCGGGAGAAAATAGAGCTGGAAAGAAAGAGTCTGGAAGAGATCAGAAATTTGGCAGATGATGTTATCGACACGACTACCACAAAAGTTCCGGAACTAAGAAAGATTCTTGCTAAACGGTTTTTAAAGAAGGCTAAAGGAGATATTCAGATCGTAATAACTAGCTTTGGATATAAATATGGGATTCCGGTAGATTCTGATCTTGTGTTTGATGTCAGGTTTTTAGCGAATCCGTATTATGTTGAGAGACTAAGAGATAAAACTGGAGAAAATAAGAGCGTCAAAGACTATGTGCTTAATTTCCCAGGAACAAAGGTTTTTCTAAAGCAATTATTCATGTTTATTGACTTTTTAATGCCGAATTTTGTTGCTGAAGGAAAAAGTTATCTGACTGTATCAATAGGGTGTACAGGCGGGAAACATAGATCAGTAACTATTGCCAATGAGTTGAGAGGCCACCTTTTAGGGAATGAATTTCCTTCTCAGGTTAACCACAGGGATATTTATAAATAGAATAGAGTTATGATAAAATAGTGATCACGGAACAGGAATTATATAAAGAGATAATTGAGATCTTGGAAAGCTGGCCCATATGTTTTAATGGAGTTGTAGAATGATTGGCGGAATAATTGTGTCTCACGGTAAATTGGGGGAAGAACTTTTGAATGCTTTGACGATCATTCTTGGCGAGGCTGTCAATATTGAAGCAATATCTATTGGCTGGTATGATGATGTTGAAGAGTCAAAGAGAAAAATCAATCAAAGTTTAAGAAGAGTAGATCAAAAGAACGGGGTCTTGATCTTCACAGACATGTTTGGGGGGACACCTTCAAATTTAAGCTTCAGCTTCCTTAAAGATGGCCAGGTTGAGATAATAACCGGTGTGAATCTGCCTATGTTAATAAAGTTTATTTCTCTGCAGCGGAGCTTTGATCTAAAGGATGTTGCAAAAAAGGTCGTTGAGCAGGGGAGGAAGAATATCCACCTTGCCAGTGCTCTCTTAAGATCCAAGAATTAGCTTGGATTATTCAGGAGTCTTATGATCACAAAAGAAATCACTGTAAAAAATAAATTAGGATTGCACGCCAGGGCAGCTGTGAAATTGGTGAACTTGGCTAATCGATTTGAATCTTCAGTCACAATTGAAAAGGATGGAAATATAATTGATGGGAAAAGTGTCCTTGGGACTCTAACCCTGGCAGCCACTAAAGGCTCTAGTATTACCCTAAGGATTACGGGAAAAGACGAAGAAATAGCGCTTGAATCGCTCGAGGCGCTCATAAACGATAAATTTCATGAAGATGAATAATATTAAAGTGGATTATTTCAGAGTAAGGGGAGCGGGGGTTTCTCCTGGAATAGCTTATGGCGAAGTCCTTTTGACAGAGAAAGTTGTTTTTTCTTCAAAAAAAGAATCTATTACAAAAAACAGATCAGTAAAGGAATGGGAACGCCTGCAAAAAGCATCTGAGCGGACTCAAAAGCAACTGGAGCAGATTAAAAAAGAAGTAGGCAGCTTGATTGGAGAGGACCATTCATTTATTTTTGAAGCTCATTTGATGATCCTTAAGGATAAGTCACTACTTTCAGAGCTGGAAAAGACAATTAAACATGACTTGTGTTCGGCAGAATGGGCGATTTCCCAGATTCATGATAGATATAACAAAATATTTGAATCGATTACGGATGAATATCTTAAGCAGAGAAAGTCAGATGTTTCTGATGTTTTATCAAGGCTCTACCGGAATTTAAAACCGCAGAAAAGAAAAAAAACAGATGATAAAAAAGATAGAATCATTGTTGCTCATGATCTCTTACCCTCTGAAGCTGCTTTCCGGATGAACCAGGGAAATATTTTAGCGATCGCCCTTGATATGGGAGGCGCAACCTCACACACTGCGATCCTTGCCCGCTCCTTAAACATTCCTGCTGTAGTGGGACTTAGAAATATCACTAAGAAAGTCAAAAATGGAGATTATTTGATTGTGGACGGCTCAGATGGGGAGGTCATTATAGATCCTCCTTTGGCTGTGCAGCGGGAATTTGCAAGCAAGAGGGATAAGTATGAAAACTATCGTAAGGAACTGCAAAAAACAGCAAAATTAAAGGCCTCCACTTTGGATGGAGTTAAATTTTCGCTCATGGCAAATATAGAACTTTCGAAAGAAGTGAAACCTGCTTTGTCCTTAGGAGCAAAGGGTATAGGATTGTTCCGTTCGGAGTTCATTTATTTCCAGCGTACTGACCTTCCTGATGAGGAGGATCATTTTAAGGTCTATTCCAAGCTAGCTGAAGATGCTGCTCCCTTACCTGTATATATCAGAACTGTTGATATCGGCGGCGAAAAAAGCCTGCCTCAGATGAAAATTGAGAAAGAGCCGAATCCAGCTCTCGGGCTAAGAGCGATAAGAGTCTCTTTGCGGGATAGGGAAATGTTTAAGGTACAGCTTAGGGCGATTCTTCGTGCCAGTGTTCAGAGGAATATAAGGTTACTGATTCCAATGATAACTGAGATGGAAGAGATCGAAGAAGTAAAACTTCTTTTAAAAGAGGTGAAAGAGGAGCTGCAGAGTAAAAATATTCTTTTTGATGAGAATATTCCTCTAGGAGTGATGATCGAAGTTCCGGCTGCAGCGGCTGTATCTGATAAGATGGCAAAAGAAGTTGATTATTTCAGTATCGGGACCAATGACCTTATTCAGTATTATCTAGCAGTTGATAGGACTAATGAATTAGTTTCCCATTTGTTTAAACCTTTGCAT
Source organism: Candidatus Aminicenantota bacterium (assembly GCA_030614645.1). Classification (GTDB taxonomy): domain Bacteria; phylum Acidobacteriota; class Aminicenantia; order Aminicenantales; family Aminicenantaceae; genus JAUVXM01. Next base: position 6,042 of record JAUWTR010000002.1, on the reverse strand, counting down.
CCTTCTGTGCTGAGATTGTTAAAATTTATTATCAAAAGCGCGCATAAAGAGGGGATCGAAGTGTCGGTTTGTGGGGAAATGTCTGCTGATCCGCTTTCTGCGCTTGTCCTGCTGGGGCTTGGAATAAGAAAATTCAGCATGAATCCGATTTTTATTCCGCGGATAAAGAGAGCCCTACGTTCTGTAGAATGTCAGAATATTGAAAAAATCGTGCGAAAAGCGATGACCTTTAAGACAGCTCATGAAATTGAGGAGTATGTTATAGAAAAAATTCTCTTCAAACATCCTACTGCCCTGTTAATGCAGGAAGTTCCTTTGATTATGTGAGCTAAAGGCTACTTCCTTCCATAACTGTCTTCCAGACGGATAATATCAGATTCGTCAGACGGGCCTATCCAGATTTCCATGATTCGGGCCGGGAGCTTGCTAATACATTTTAATCTATGGGGAGTTTTTGCGGGAATGAATATTTCTTCATTAATATCAGGTTGCCAGATCCTTTCTCCTACAGTGATTTCCAATCCTTTATCCAGAGCGATCCAGAATTCACTGCGCAGGTTGTGATATTGAAGGGATAATTTTCCCCCGGGATTTACTGTGATAATTTTTATGCTGCTGGCATTTTTATGGGGAAATGAACGAAACTTTCCCCATGGCCGGAGGTCTTCAATTATCTGTGACTTAAATTCTTCCTCTTTTTCAATGATCTTTTTTTGTTTCATTGATTAAAAAGGGACTTCATCGTCATCTTCGCCAGTTTGAACGTCAGGTATTGATTTTTTTTGTACTGGAAAATCTTCATGTGTTTTTTGAGAATCTTCTGGGGGGTTTGCTGTGTAGTCATCCCGTTTTCCTAGCATTGTGATGTTATATGCATGGATTTTAGTAGTCTGTCGCTTGTTTCCTTCCTGGTCCTGCCATTTCTCAGTTCGAAGCCGTCCTTCTAATAGTATCTGTTTTCCTTTGGTGAGATATTTTTCTGAAAATTCGGCAAGTTTTCCCCATACAACTATTCGGTGCCATTCAGTTCGGGAATCCTTTTCATCCGAGTCTGGTTTGAAAACTTGCTCATTTGTAGCCAAAGAAAAATTGGCTACTGCCCTATCGGTCTGTGGTATATATCGCAGCTCCGGATCTGCTCCCAGGTGGCCGATTAATATTACTTTGTTTAAGCTGTTGACGTCTCTCATATTATTACCCTAACTCCTTGATTTTTTGTTGAGCGATCTTTGTTTCTTCTTCAAGGGGAAATTTGCTGATCAGAAGCCTGAATACAGAAATAGCCTCATCTTTTTTGTTAAGCTTCATAAGGCTTATACCTTTTTTTAAATAGGCGGCAGCGATTTTATCACCATTCGGATAAATCAGAATAAAATCGTTAAATTTCTGTATGGCTTCTTCGAATTTGTTCTGACTGAAAAAGGATTCTCCGATCCAGTATAGAGCATTGTCCGCTAAAGGACTTTCTGCAAAGTGTTCCCGGTAAATTGCAAATCCCTCAACTGCCAGCTGGAAATTACCTTTGAGATAATCCGACCTAGCCATATTAAAGACTTGCTGGGGGCTTAAATCAGGGGGAGGCGTGGCAATGGGCTGCTCTTCAATTTCTGCAGATGTTTCCTCGCCGCCGCTTTTTTCTTTTCCTGTATCTTCAAGTGTCTCTTCAGAAGGGGAAGCAGTTTGTTCTATTCCTATAAGTTTTTCTGTAATTTTTTCCAGCTCAAAACTTATACTATTAAATTTCTGCAGAAGAACTTGATATTGAGCAGGGATTTTTTTCTGTTCTATCAATAATCCTACTTGTTCGCTACGGGAAAGCTGGCTTAATTTCAGGATCTCAGTAAGTTGTTTCTGTATGGAACTTATTTCTTCCCGGTTGCTGTCAATTTTTTTGTCCAGGTTCTGAATCTGCTGTTTAAGTATCTGAATGTCTTTGTATATAAGTTCATAAGCTTTTTTACTCTTATCTATACCGGTCAGGAGGATAGAGAAAGACGTAAAAATAATTAGTCCAAAAGAAAACCTTTTCAGCATAAACTATTTTTCTATTATCGTAAACTGATCCCGGCGGTTTTTTTGCCAGGCAATTTCGTTATGCCCAGGGTCTACCGGTTGGCTTTTTCCATAGGATATAGTTTTTATCCTATCTGAAGAAATTCCTAGAGAAAGGAGATAGTCAAAAGCGCTTTTTGCTCTTTTTTCGCCCAGGGCCATGTTATAGTCTTCGGTCCCTCTTTCATCGCAGTGCCCTTCGATCAGGATTTTAACGGTTTCCCATTTTTTCATCCAGTCAGCATTATTCTGAAGAATCGGCTTAGCATCTTCGCGAATGAAAAATTTATCATAATCGAATAGTATCACCATCATAGGTTTTTCGGCATTCAGTTCTTCCAGACTTTTTTTTACAAAAATCTCATCTTCTGTTAATATAGGTTCTTTTACAGGCGGCTTTTCGACTTTTTCGACTTTAGGTTGCTCTTTAACCTGAGGCGGTGGAGGGGTTTCTTCCACTTTTTTCCTGCAGGATGCAAAGAATGCGATTACCAAAAAGCAAGAGAGAGATAGGATTAGAATTTTTTTCATAGTGTCTCCTTTGGATATTTATTGTTAATTAATTTAAACAAATCCCCTTATTTTATACAATTAAACTTTTCCTCTGTCAACCTTAAATGCTACTTTTGTGACCAATCAGGAAGTTTGTTTTGGCCTTTAGAAGTCAAACGTTTTAAATTTGCACCATCATAGTCGATGGAATAAAGCTGGATAGTACCGATGCGGTTCGAGGAAAAAACAATGTGGCGTCCGTCCGGTGACCAGCAAGGGGATTCATTGCGGGCATATCCTTCGGTAAGCTTTATGATCTCATCAGTTCTAAGATTTAGGATGTAAAGGTCGAATACAGCTTGAACCCGGGAAACATAGATAATCCTATCCCCTGTTGGAGACCAGGACGGGCTGTCATGGTAGTTTCCTCCGAAGCTGCGTCTTCTCACATTTGAACCCTCAGCATCCATAATATAGATTTGAGGTGAACCACCCCTGTCTGAAGTGAATGCGATCTCCCGGCAGTTGGGGGACCATGAGGGAGACACATCAGCTGATTTATTAAAAGTAAGCCGTTTTATATTTGTGCCGTCGCTTTTGGCAGCATATATTTCAGAATTGGATTCATCCTCGGTAGAACAAAAAGCTAATTTTTTACCGTCCGGGGAGAAACAAGGCCCGAAACTGGTACCACGGTCAAACACAAGTTTTCTTTTGCCTTCAAATGGATTGTAAATGTAAAGCCTTGCATTTCCTCCTTTGAATTCAGTATATGCGATTGATTTTCCATCGGTTGACCAGGCAGGCATGTAATCTTTTTCCTGGTTGAATGTCAAACGTGTCTGATTGTGGCCGTCGTAATCCATCATGTAGAGCTCATTACTTCCGTCGCGGTTGGAGATAAAGGCAATCTTAGTTGTGAATATCTGGGGCTCACCATAGGTTTCCATCATAAGGTTGGAAAACTTATGGGCAGCCAGGCGGAGAATGGATTTTTCCGCCTGATAGGTTTTGCCCCGGATGAATCGTTCTGATTTGACATCATAGAACTTGGCTTCAAACTGAATAGTCTTATCATCTTGTTTGGATACTTGTCCTACAATTAAAAGTTTCGCTTGGATGGATTCCCAGTCATTGAAGAGGATTTTGTCAGGATCGAGAGGTTTTATATAATTATAATAGTTTTTGGGAAGAGGGCTGAATACTCGGCTGTATTTAAGGTCATCTGAGATCACTTTATATAGGATATCAGCAGCATCTTTTGCTTCGGGAGAGGGATCTTCAACTGAAAATTTAGGGATAGCTACATGAATTAAGGGCATCCCTTCTTTAATGCTCATCACTACTTCTTGTTGGGGATACAGGGAAAAATTGGACACTAAAAATAGGCATGAGAGGGTTATTATTTTTTTTGCAATCATTTGTTATGCTCGAAAATCAATCGTATTTGTAAATATTCATCTTCATATCCATGGGGCAACGGGGGGAATGGGGACGTAGACCGGACAGCTCGGATGGCGGAAAGGTCCATAGTCCTTACTCCGCTGGATTCAACGATCTTTGGATCAGATATGCGGCCGTTGCGGTAAATTTTAAAAAGGACAGTAGTGTGATAGGCGCCGCTCAATCCGGTTTGTATCTGAGCTGTGAGCCAATTACTGGATACTTTCCCATGTAAGTTCTGCAGGTAATAAGTGTAAGGAAAATTGGAAAGCCCTATCTGATCGGCAAATTCTGAGCCTCCTCCTGAGCCATTTCCTACCCCGATTCGCAATCCTGAGCCATTTCCTATACTCTCACCTGACGTGGCACTTGTACCGGTTATAGAAGTTTTTGAATTTGATGATTTTTTTATAACAGTTTTTTTTGGTTTCTGGGAAGATTTTTCTCTTTTCGGCTTGTCAACCGGATAAGTCATAGATGGAGGATTTTGTGTCTTGAGATTCTGGGGTGTTGTGAGGTCTCTCAGGCTATCTCTTTTCTGGACAGAAGTTTCAGTCATTTTTTCTTCTGAAGTAGAAGGAGAACTTCCTCCTCCGGAAAGGCCGCCGCCTCCTCTGCCACCGCCGCCACCTCCTCCAAATGAGATCACATTGACATAGTAAACCATGCCTTTTTTTGAAGATTTTGGCAGGTATGGTGAGAGCAGGATAAGAATGAAAAGTGCTATATGCAGGGAAACAGAAATTATTACTGCCCGTGTAAAAGCATTTTCTCTGCTGGATATGGTCGTCATCTTATTTTTTGTCTTTTTTCGGGGGTTCTGCCACTAATCCTACAGTTTCTACTCCGGCCTTTTTTATGATATCCAGGATGTGAATAAAATATCCATAGGGGAGGCTTTCATCGGCCCGGATATAGACAATTTTTTTCGTCTGTCCATAAAAATATTCTTTAAGCTTCTGTTCCAGGAGAAACTGATTGATCACCTGGTCTTTAATATGGATATAGCGGTCGGCAGTAATGCTTATGGCCAGGCCTTCCTCAGCGGGCGCGGACTGGGTTTCAGCCTGAGGAAGGTTAACACCTATACCAGAGTGCATCATAGGTGCTGTTACCATAAAAATGATTAATAATACCAGCATTACATCTACCAGGGGAGTAACATTGATCTCTGATAGAGAAGTCCCGACTTCTTTTTTTTTTATTGAACGAAATTTAAATGCCATAGAGTCTTTCTGAAATGCTAATAAACTCGATGGAGAAATCCTCCATTTCTGAAATTATCTCTTTGATCCGGTGAAGATAGTGATTATAGGCTATGACTGCTGGAATTGCCGCGAATAGGCCGAGGGCTGTGGCGATAAGAGCTTCTGCAATGCCTGGAGCTACTGTCTGCAGGCTGGCGGATTTTTGGATGCCAATTTCCTGAAAGGAGTCCATAATCCCCCATACGGTTCCGAATAGGCCGATAAATGGGGAAGCACTTCCTGTTGTGGCTAAGAAGCTCATCATTTTTTCCAAACGGATTACTTCTTTGTTTGACGCTTTTATTAAAGCCCGGTTGATACTTTCGAGGTTTTCTGAAGTTAAACAGGAGCTGTGGCTTGACTTTTTAAGATACGCTAATTCTTTGAAGCCGGCATGGAAAAGTGCCGCAAGGTGACTTGCTTTGAATCTCTGAGAGGCTTCATTGACTTCCATCAAGTTTTTACTTTTTCTGAATATTTTGTGGAATTTTTTTGATTGAACTGATGCTGATTTAAGGGTGTTTCTTTTAGCAAAGATTATAGCCCAAGAGAAAACTGAAAAGAACAACAAGCAAAGCAAGACTAATTTGACTACGATGCTTGCCTGTAGGATCAAACTTACAAAATTCATCTTATTTCGAAGAGAAAAAGTAGCATATGCGCACTTTAAAGTCAATCGTTACATGGGCAGCAGGAGTTCCCCCATTTTTTCTAAGCTTCTAATCCTTAAGCAAGAATCAGGTCAGTTGATACGAAAACACGCTCCTTCGCTACTGTTTCTTGTTTTTAGGGTCTGACCCTGGATTCG
>JAUWTR010000229.1 GCA_030614645.1 Candidatus Aminicenantota bacterium | reverse complement strand
TAAGGTAAAAAGACAGAAGATATCAGAAAAACTTTTTTATACAGGCTTGATCGAAGCTCAGAATAAAATTGTCATCACTCCAGAAGTAGGAGGCAAGATCGCTAAGATCTATGTTGAGAGTGGAGACAGGGTAAAAAAAGGCCAACTCCTGGCAGAGCTGGACACACGAGCTGTCCGCCTTCAATTGGAACAAGCTCAAGCAGCCCTGGCCGTATCTGAGGCAAGCTATAATGATGCTTCCCGTAATATGGAGCGGATGGAGCGGTTGATACAGGAAAATGCCGTTTCCGATCAGCAATATGAGAAAGTAAAACTTGCTTTTGACTCAGCTGACGCCCAGCTCCAGCAAGCCGAAGCATCAGTTAATTTAGCAAAACATAGTCTGAATGTTTCTCTTATGAAAGCTCCTTTCAGGGGTGTGATCGCTTCAAAAAATGCTGATGTTGGAGATGTTATTAATCCTATGATGGGAGGATATTCGCCTAGCAGCGGAGTAGTTACTCTTATGGATTTTTCACAGGTTAAGATCGAGGTAGATGTATCTCATCAGGATATTGTCCGCATAGAAAAAGGTCAGGCCGCCTGGCTTAAAGTTAGGGCAATTTCAGATAAGGCCTTCCCTGGAGAAGTGACCGTTGTGAATGTGGCAGCAGATCCTATGACGAAGAAATTTAAAGTGGAAGTACGAGTCAAAAACCCTGATTTACTTTTACGTCCGAATACTTTTGGAGAAGTTGTGCTGGAAGTCAGCACTCATGAAAATTCTCTGGTAATTCCGCAAAAAGCAGTCCTTAAGAGCAGTTATGTCTTTTTAGCGAAGGGAAACAAAGCTGTGGAGAGAGAAATCAAGATTGGATTACAGAATGCCGATTTTGTGGAAATTTTGCAGGGACTTGAGGAAGGTGACTTTGTGATAGTTGATGGGAATTACAGTCTTGAAAACGGAGCAGAATTAGAGGTAGAAGAGGTTAAATAATGAAAATACCAGAATTTTCCGTTAATAGAAAAGTCACCACGATCATGCTTGCTATGATCCTGGTGGTTCTGGGTATTCTTGCTTTTATGCGGTTGGGCTTGGACTTTTTTCCAGATCTTGAGTTTCCTACCGTCTCTGTTATCACTACTTACAGCGGCGCTTCTTCTGAAGATATAGAAAATGCCATTACCCGTCCCTTGGAACAGGTAGTAAACTCTGTTTCCGGAGTTAAAAAAGTCGATTCTATCACTTCTGAAGGGCTCTCTATGATTATGGTGGAATTTGAGTGGGGAACTAACTTGGATTTTGCCGGCCAGGACGTGCGTGATCAGATCGGCCTTTTCAGCGAGTATCTTCCTGAAGATGCTGCAGAACCTCTGGTTGTGAAATTCAATATCTCTCAGATGCCTATTATTTTCTGGGGGATTACATCTAAAATGCCGACATATGAGTTGATGGAATTGGTAGAAGATGAAGTCGCTATGAGGCTTGAAAGAATAGGCGGAGTAGCAGCAGCCCAGGTATTTTCAACCGATGTCAGGGAGATCCTGGTCGACATTGACAAGGCCGCGCTTGAGTCCCGGCTGCTTTCTCTGGATCAGATCATTATGGCACTTAGAGCTGAGAACATAAATCTACCGGCAGGATACATAGTTGAAAGACATTCAGAACTTTTAGTGCGTACACTGGGTGAGTTTAAAAAGTTGGATGATATCCGAAATATAGTAGTAGGAGCTACCCAGATAGGCCAGCCCATATATCTAAAAGATGTAGCTGACGTCAAAGATACTATGAAGGAGTCACGCTATGTCGCCCGCATCCAGGGAGAGAAAGGTGTTTACATGCTCATCAGCAAGCGTTCCGGGGCCAATACTGTTATAACTACTAAAGCGGTTAAAAAGGAACTGGCAAAGATCAAAGAAACCCTACCCGCTGATGTGAAATTTTTTGTTGCCATGGATCAGTCTGATATGATCCAGCAAGTCATTCGTAGGACTGGAAATAATGCTCTTGTCGGAGGTATTCTAGCTATTCTGTTTATTTTTATCTTTCTGCGCAATTGGCGTCCGACTATAACCATAGGTCTGGCTATCCCCCTTTCAGTCATAACCACCTTTATTGCTTTTTATGCTGCAGGCTATACTCTTAACCTGCTTACCATGGGCGGGCTGGCTTTAGGTATAGGGATGCTGGTCGATAATGCGGTTGTGGTAATTGAAAATATATTCCGCCACCTTGAAGAGGGAAAAAATCGTATAGAAGCTGCCAAAAAAGGTGCATCTGAAGTAGGAATGGCGATCACAGCATCCACCTTGACTACAATTGCTGTCTTTTTCCCCATGATGTTCGCTTCCGGTATAACCGGAAAGATGACACGAAGCCTGGCTCTGGCGATCGCATTTTCTTTGATCGCTTCTCTATTTGTAGCCTTAACTGTTATTCCTCTGGTCGCCTCCCTATTATTTAAAGTTGATAATAAGCAACAGGTAGCAGGTGATAAACCAAGAAAAATACGTTTTGAAAAAGCCCGGAATTTTTACCGCCGGACCTTACACAAAGCCCTGAAACGGAGAGGCCTGGTCTTAACCGCAGCTGTTGTCCTCTTCCTGCTTTCCTTTGTATTGCTTCCTTTTATCGGAACAGAATTTATGCCGGCTACAGACAGGGACATGCTTCTGATTAAATTGAAAATGCCGGTCGGCACCTCTCTTGAAGAAACCAACCGGGTACTTTCCATGGCTGAAGATGTTATGTTCAATGACACGGCAGTAGAAACCGTTTTTGCCCAAGCTGGTTCCCAAGCCGCAGAGAATGCCCAGGATAGTGCTTCCAGCTTTAACCCTTCAGGCCCGCATGAAGGACTTTTGTGGGTTAGTCTGGTGAGCCAGGAAGAAAGGACACTTTCGGATCTTGAGATTTTGGAGAACATCCGCCATAAACTTCCGAAACTCAAGGATGTAAAATTCGAATCAATTGATATGAGCCAGGCAATGATGGGTGGAGCTCAAGCGCCGATCGAGATAAAAGTTTTTGGCAAGGATATCGAGCAGTTAAAGGTAATTGCAGATAATATAAAGGATAGGATCCAGGATGTTGAAGGCCTTAGAGATGTTACTCACACTTTTGCTGAAGGAAAACCTGAATATCAGATCAGTATTGACAGGGAGAGGTCTTCCAGATTTGGCTTAACAGTAGGCCAGGTCGCAAATGCTGTCCAGGTCTCATCATTAGGTAAAGTTGCAACCCGTTACCGGGAAGAAAACGAAGAAATTGATGTACGAGTGCGATTTCAGAAAAAATACCGGGATAATATAGATGATATCCGGAATATCCCTATAATGACTCCTGCAAACACAGTGATACGTTTGGATCAGGTTGCTGAAATCTCAAAAGGCGAAGGGCCGATTCAGATAACCAGAGAAAATCAGGCCCGTGTTGTCAGTGTGACTGCCAATATTGCAGGGCGTGATCTGGGTAGTGTCATGAGTGATATTATCAAGAGAACAGCCCCAATGGAGAAAACCCTTCCCATAGGTTATTTTATCGAATATGGCGGACAGTATGAAGAGATGCAGAAAGCTTTTATTATAATGATCGGAGTTTTTGCGCTTGCAATTCTTTTAGTTTATATGATCATGGCTTCTCAGTTCGAATCGTTTAAGCATCCGTTTGTTATAATGTTTACAATTCCCTTGTCGCTTATCGGGGTGGTATTAGCGTTACTTATATCGGGATGGCCTATAAGCCTTGTTGCGATGATAGGGTTTGTTATGTTGGGAGGGATTGCTGTTAATAATGGAATTGTTATGGTGGACTATATCAATCAATTAAAGCGGAAGGGAATTGAGATAAAAGAAGCGATACTACAGGCTTGTACAGTTCGTCTGCGTCCGGTTCTGATTACAGCCCTGACGACTATAATGGGAATGGTTCCCATGGCTGTGAGCACTTCTGCAGGCTCAGAGATGCGTGCGCCTATGGCTATCACTGTGATTGGAGGCCTTATAGCTACTACCTTTCTTACTCTCTTTGTCATCCCGATAGTCTATAGTCTTTTTGACAAGGTGTCGTTTAAAAAGTGAATAGTGCAGGTTTATATTTTATAACGTAAAAATGCTCCGATGCCGCCGTATTTATCCAGGG
>JAUWTR010000355.1 GCA_030614645.1 Candidatus Aminicenantota bacterium | reverse complement strand
TTAATCCGAGAGCCTGTTTAAGTTCTCTAAGGGGCTGATCTTTTTCTATCTTTTTTTCAAGCAAAAGAGCTGCATTACGGTTGGCAAGCTTAATAAGCCTCATGTTTTTTCCTTTTTTTGGGCAGGACAAGTACACTTTAGCATTTTTTCTATTCTCGATTATTTCTTTTAAATGGGAGAGTGCATCCGGTTCAAAAGGAAGAAGGATCTTTTCCGGAATTTCCTGAGACGAGCAATAATAGTTGCACAAAAATTCTGAGATAACCTTTTTATTGTCTTTTCCTGATTGGAGAGAGAGGATTCGGTGTTCTGATTCGATAACCTTCCCTTTTCGCATACTGAAAACATATATTCCTACCCTGTCATTAATGAGGGCATAACCTAATATGTCTTTGTTCTCTGATTTAATTGAAATTAATTTGGGCCTGTCTTTGATCTGCTCGAGGGTCAAGATAAGTTCGCGGTAATATTTGGCATGCTCGAATTCCAGACACTCGGATGCTTTATGCATCTTTTCTTTTAAAAGTTGGTTAAGTTTTTTTACTTTCCCTTCCAGAAACATTTGAGCATTAACAGCTCTCTCCCTGTATGAGGTTTCTGTGATATATCCTCCACATGGGGCTGAACAAAGATCGATATCATAATCTAAACAAGGTCTTTTTCTTTTTCCAGGTATCTTTTCCTGACATGACCTTATACCGAAATATTTATTCAATATATGAATAGTTTTTCGGGCTTGATGAGCGGGGCTAAAAGGGCCAAAATACTTGGATTTATCCTGCGTTGCTTTGCGTGTAAGATATATTCCCGTGTATTTTTCCGCTATTGTCAATTTCAGGTAAGGGAAACTCTTGTCATCTTTTAAGCGCAGGTTAAATTTGGGTTGGTACTGCCGGATGAAATTGTTTTCCAGAAAAGCAGCTTCTCTTTCCGAATCAGTTAAGATATAGTCAATTTTGTTGGTTTCATTCAGAATACTTAATATTTTTGAATCTGAGGTGGGCTGAAAATATGATTTTACCCGTTCTTTCAGGGAATTGGCTTTTCCTATATAGATCACCTTTTCTTTCTTGTTTTTAATAAAGTAGATACCAGGTTTTTTAGGGAGTTTCTCGACTTTAAATCTAATTAAGTCGTTTTTATTCAATCTCTAATTCCCTCAGTTGAAGATGTTTTAATTCGTCCCTGAATTTAGCTGCTTTTTCAAATTCTAAGTTCTTGGCTGCCTCTCCCATAAGTTTTTTTAGCTCTTCCATTTTTTGTTTTCTTTTCTTCGGGGAAAAATAGATATCTTTGTCCTCGGCTATTTTACGATAGTCAAAATAATCACGCTCATATAAACTCTGCAGGATTTCAGTTATGTCCTTTTTAATTGAACTTGGAGTGATTCCATGTTTTTTGTTGTATTCCTGTTGGATCTTACGGCGTCTATCTGTTTCTGTTATTGCCAGTTTCATTGAATTTGTTATTTTGTCAGCATAGAGGACAGCTCTTCCTGAAATATTTCGGGAAGCACGACCGAAAGTCTGGATCAGGGAAGTAGAGGAGCGCAAAAAACCTTCTTTATCAGCATCCAAAATTGCTACTAATGATACTTCCGGCAGGTCAAGACCTTCTCTCAGAAGATTTATTCCGATCAGGGCATCAAACTTTCCTTTGCGGAGCTCCCCCAATATTTTAACTCTCTCAAGTGTTTCGATATCAGAGTGTAAGTATCTGACTTTTATTCCGAGTTCATGATAATAGCGGGAAAGGTTTTCCGCCATTTTTTTTGTTAAAGTTGTTACCAAAGTACGTTCGTTTCTTTTTGCTTGTTTTTGAATCTCAGCTTTCAGGTCATCGACCTGGCCTTTGACAGAGCGGACTTCAATTTTTGGGTCAGTCAAGCCGGTCGGTCTGATGATTTGTTCTATTACTCTTGAGCCTGGAATATTACTTTCATATTTTCCTGGAGTTGATGAGACATAAAGCAAATGTTTTGTCTTTTTTTCAAATTCCTGAAAATTAAGGGGACGGTTATCCAGAGCAGATGGCAGCCGGAAACCATGTTCAATAAGCGTTTGCTTTCGGGAGCGGTCACCGTGATACATCCCCCTGATCTGGGGAATTGTGACATGAGATTCATCGATAATAGTCAACAAATCCTTGGGGAAGTAATCAAACAGTGTAAATGGGGGCTGTCCGGGTTTGCGTAGGCTAAGGTATAAAGAATAGTTTTCAATCCCGGGGCACCAGCCGAATTCCTCCAGCATCTCTAAATCGAATAGAGTTCGCTCCTCAATTCGGTTTGCTTCAATTATTTTTCCCTGTCCTTTTAAGAAATCAATACGGGCTTCCAGCTCTTTCTCAATAGCTGATATGGAAAAATCGAGGATTTCTCGGGGAGTGGAAAAAAATGTCTTAGGGTAGATGAGTACTTCGTCTGAAATAGAAAAAACTTTGCCCAGGATAGGGTCAATAGAAGAGATCCTGGAGATCTGGTTGTTTTTTATCTGTATGCGGATGGCTTGGTCTTGATATGAGGGGAAAAGTTCGACGACATCTCCCCGGACACGAAAAGTATTTCTTATAAATTCAGCTTCCTGCCTTTCATACTGGATATTTGCGAATTTTCTTAGAAGTTGCTTCCTAGTGATGTTTTGTCCTTTCTTGAGAGTAAAGCTCATTGATTTATAGGTTTCCGGGGAACCGATGCTGTAAATGCAGGATACAGATGCGATGATAATCACATCTTGCCTCCTAAAAAGCGCATTGGTCGCCCGCAGTCTGAGCCGGTCGATCTCCTCGTTAATAGTTACCTCTTTAGCTATATAGGAATTTGATGCTGGAATATAAGCTTCGGGCT
>JAUWTR010000138.1 GCA_030614645.1 Candidatus Aminicenantota bacterium | reverse complement strand
TTATGCGGTATTAGCTCCGCTTTCGCGAAGTTATTCCTCACTCGAGGGCAGATTACTCACGTGTTACTCACCCATTCGCCACTCTTCTTAGATGGCAAGCCACCTAAGAATCGTTCGACTTGCATGTGTTACACACGCCGCCAACGTTTACTCTGAGCCAGGATCAAACTCTCCAATTAACAAAAAGCTCCGAAGAGCTTTTATAAACATAAACAAAAAAAATTTGACAATTTGAATTGATCGAGGTCGCTCTGCTTTAATTTCAAAGAACTAATTCTTTCCAACCTGGAAAGACACTTTCTGTCTTTTTTTGTGTATTATAGGTTTTGATAAATCTCTACAATCAGAAAGCTACTACATAATAGGGATATTTTACTGAATTGTCAAGGTTATATTCTTAATTATCTTAGAAAAAATAAATAGACAGATTTTAATACCAATGTAAACAAGAGTTGACACGTTTTACTCATCTTTCTTTTTGTTTTCCCTGATGACCGCCTCATTAATAAATGGCACACATCATGCATTAAACAATATACAATGAAAAAATTTGAAGGATTCTCCTTAATCGAGCTGCTGATCTCATTTGCAATTATAACTTTATTTATTCTAGGGACAGCACAGCTTCTCTTATATTCTCTTGCCATTAAATCCAGCTGTGCTAACAATATGTCCGCTGCCGGTATCTCCAGAACAAAACTTGAATATTTCAAATCACTTCCTTATGACAGCCCCGAGCTTGATCCAGGAGAAAGATCGGAAACCATACTAGCCCTGGAAAAAAAGGATTCTTATCTTATCAGGTGGCACATCCAGGAATCAATCTCTCATCTCAAGCAAATAGAAATCGAATGCCACCCTGCAGAACATCTCATAAAAAAAACGCATATTATCCTGTATTTATCCCGGGAACTCGGGTTTTAGAATCCTTATTCAGGGAAATAGATAGGAGAAAAAATGTTACTCATTAAATATTACAAGTGGGACCAAAAAGGATTTACTCTTATCGAAAGCTTGATCGCTTTATCCCTGTTTACTTTTATCGTTCTGGCCGCTATGGAATTTTTCTCAATCACCCAAAAACACTTTCATTCACTCAAAGATGAATACCAGACTATAGAGGCAGCTTTCTCGTCCCTGGATAAAATGCGGACAGACCTTAGCGAGGCGGGATTCGGACTAATTTCTCCCATAAGCATGAAGCTGCTCGAGGGAATAGAGGCCACAAACACTACTTTGACTGTATTAAAAAAGCAAAAAGACCTTGAAACAGCAGCTAATCTAGTCTCAGGCCAAACCCGGATCTTTATCAATAACACTCAGCAGGTCAAGCCGGGAAGACAGCTCTGCATTCATGATCAAAACAAAGGAGAAATCAAATATATAAATGAAGTTGATAAAAGCAGCATCATGCTCTCATCCTCTCTGCAGAATTCCTACTCAAAAGATACTCTGCAAATAATTTTACTTAAAAAAGTGTCTTTTTACCTTGATGAAGCCCAACATATTTTGCGTAGAAAAGTCAATTCCAGCCCGGCCCAGCCTTTACTGGAGGAAGCTTCCGCCTTTGTTTTTACTTATAATAATATCTCGCATTTTTTAGAATTATGCCTATCTCTAAATAACCGTAAGGAGAAAACCTATGAAACATCCCTGTTTCTTAAAAATCTTGCCCTGGTTCAAAAATAACAAAAAAAAGTCAGCCTGGAAGGGCTCTATGGTGCTTATTTCTACTTTTATGCTCGTTGTATTTTCCACTCTGGGGCTAAGTATGCTGTATTTTTCCCAGATACATATTAAACTTACCGGGTATAAAAAAAATTCAATGATCCTGGAATACGCTTCTGAAAACGGTATTAAACGGGGAGTAGTCAAGTTAGCCGAAATGATCGAACAGAGCTCTTCCCCGGAAATGATTTTAAAAGAAGAAGTCGCTGATTACCTTGCAGACACAAAAAACAACGGCCCTGAGCTGATAAATAAATTGTTCGGCTGTGAGATGCCAATAGTCTTAACTGAGACCTGGGAAAATCTTAAATGGGATACAAACATCAGGTTTCCCTTAACGTCTATACAAGAACAAGACTCCTATTTTTCCGCAGCTTACAGAACAGAAGTAATATCAGAGGGAATGCTGATAAATTTTGGACAGAAAAAAAAATCCGTTCTTAAAGCCAGATTGGAAATTGCGGTAGGTAATCTACCTCTCCCCTTTTTGCCCTTTCATATGGAAAAAATACCGCCCGATATGGGAAAAGAAGATTTTTTAAGGGAAAATAATATTTCCATTTCCCCTTCTTCCCAATCACCTTTTTCCCCAGGCCTGGTTTCCTCCGGCGAGGGGCTGATCCCCGAAAACACTGACCGGTTAATGAACAAGGCGTTTAAAATAAATATGTTTTACCCTCAAAAATTATCCAATGCCCAAATTCGAAACGTTCTCGGATTGGAAATATGCGCTGATCCGGTACCGGAAGGAGTCTATCTCATCCAGGACGACATAGGATTGGGCGGTATTTATGTGCAGGGAGACGTTATTGAGTTTGTACTTGCTATCGAAATGGAGAGTCAGGTCATCTCATTCCAAATGGAACAGGGATGCTGGGTTCTAAAATATGATCCTGCCCGTACAATGACCTGGTTTTCCACTCCCACAGAAACCAGTTTCTATGAATTAAAGCCTCTCGGAATAATAATTGTGGAAGGAGACATCCAATCCCTGGGAGGAGGGATAATAGACTCTTCAGGAAAGGCAAAACTCGTAAAAGATCAAGAAATCCCCTGTATCCTTAATGGAGTTGACCTGACGATAATCTCTTCAAACGAGATAACACTTTCCTCCCACCTGCTCCATGAGGGAGTTAAATGGGAGGAAGGAATACCTTATGCCAAAGACTCGACATCTCAGCTTAACATCTTCTCTTCCAGCGGAATTAAAATCCATGAAGATGCACCGGATAAAATAAAACTTCAGGCTTCTCTTACTGCAGCAAAAAACGGATTTTCTATTAATGGAGAACATAAGGATGTCAGCCTGCTGGGAAGCCTGCATATGCCAAAATACGAATCAAACGGAAACAGCCTTGAACTGTTCCCGGACAGGAGGCAACTGCAGCAGGGAGAATTACTCCAAAATGCTCCGGTTACGGCAAATCCAGTTATTGCCCTTCTGTCATTCAAAATTATTGAATGGAGTGATTATGAAAACTAACATTCGCAACAGAAAAGGATTTTCACTTATAGAAATCGTTACCACGCTCGCCATAATGGCAGTACTGACGGGAATCGCTTCTATATCTTTCTCAAATTTATCCCCCAAATACAACCTTCTGAAAGCTGTAGGAGAAATCAACTCTCGCCTGAATTATGCCCGTTACAAATCAATTTTTAAAGGTGTCAAGATCAGGATCAGATTCAACAGGACATCGTATTTGATCGAAAAATATAATATAACTCAGAGTATATGGGAAAATGAGCCAGAGGTATTCCTTGAAGGTGTAAACATTCAGGCAAACAACAGCCCGACTTTTCACCCGGTCGGTACAGTGTCAAATTTGGCTTCCATTAATATTTCAAATTCGTGGGGCAGTTATAAAATAACCATTGCTATTTCAGGCAGGGTAAAAGTAACCAAAATTTTGTCGTGAATAGTTCAGGTACGCCTGAATTATTCAAGCTTATTTTTCAAATACAATCTTCCCATCTACTATGGTGTGGGTTACTTCCACTTCCAAAATCTCATCCTCAGGAATTTCTAGCAGATTCCTGTCGAATACTGTGATATCAGCCAGCTTACCGGCTTCCAGGGTGCCACGGATATCGTCCTCAAATGCTGCATAAGCATTATTAATGGTGTAAGCTTTGATCGCTTCTTCCACTGAGATACGCTGTTCGGGAAACCATCCTTCCTCAGGCGCCCTTTTTAAAGTTTTTCTAGCAACTGCCGCATAGATCAGATATTTAGGATGCATGTGATAAAGCGCAACACTGGTTCCGGGCCAGTCTGAGCCGAAGCTCAACATGGCACCGTTATCAAGTAAACTTTTAAAAGCATACGCCCCTTTGCACCGCTCTGAGCCTATCCTCTCTTCCATCCAGCGCATATCATCTGAAATATGATAGGGATTTACTTCCGCAATTACATTTAATGCCTTAAAACGGGCAAAATCCCCGGACCTTATGACTTGAGCATGAATTACTCTGAATCCAGTCAGGTCCACTCCTTCATTTTTTAATCTCTCATAAAGGTCCAGCATTTCAGCAACGCCACGTGTGCCGATGGCATGCACATTTGGGACAAAACCTGCATCCAATCCAACTTTTATCAAACCATACATCTTCTCCATATTACCCACTTTTTGCGCCTCATCATCCGATGTGTGCCGGCGCCAGTGCCCATAATTGCCCGGCTGGTCATCATAAGGCTTAAAAAATAGCGCTCCGTGGGTTCCCATAATGCCGTCAATATATCCTTTTAATGCTCCATAACGAAGCCAGGTGTCTTTCTGTTTTGTCTCAGGGTGAAGCCCCATAGTCAGGCCTTTTTCTTTTAATTCAGCTCCCCTGAACAAGTCGGGGCGCAGCCAGACCCTGGAGGTCAGCTCACCATTTTTCTGAAGTTCAATAAAGCGTTGAGTCTGATCAGGCCTGGCAATATCATGAACCTCGACAATCCCGGCCTCCCTGAGAGCTTTAAGGGCGGCCCGGTTTTCATCCAGCAGCCGCTTAGAAGACTTTGGCTTGATTGCTTTCTTCATCTTATCAAAAGCAGGAGATGGGTTCATTATTATCCCTATGGGCTTCCCCTTTTTATCAAATATCATACCGTTAAAGATGGATTTATCCATTCCTGCTGCCTCAAGCGCTGCTGTATTGGCAAGCCATTCCCTGTGATCATAGCGGCAGAGAAAACATGGATTATTCGGAGAAATGTCATCTATCATCTCCCGGTCAGGCCGCCAGGCTTTCTTCCTTCCCGACGTTTCAGCGCCCGAATCACCCAGGGCCCACTTTTCATAAGCGCCCCAGAGTCCCTCAGTTATCCACTCCCCATCATCAAGCAGGCCAGCAAGCCGGATGATCTCCTTACGCAGTCCCTCCTCGTCAGAAACAGTCATCAAATTGGCATCATTTATCAGAGCGCCTGCCCGGTTGAAATGAATGTGGCCGTCAATGATCCCCGGCGTGACAAATTTTCTTTCCAGATCGATAACTCGGGTATTATCCCCAATATACTCCGCTGCTTTTTCATTATTCTGAAAAACAGCTGTGATCTTTTTCCCGGTAACAGCCAAAGCACTAGCATAAGGGCATTCTGAATCTAGTGTATAGATAATCCCATTTCGAAGCACAAGGTCAGCTGGTTCCACTTGTTCAATATTTTCTTTAGGACCGCAGCTGCATATAATCAGAAAAATAAAAAACATCAGGATTAATCCTGAAACAACAGATCTCTTATTTCTCATAATCCCTCCTAACCTGAACTATTCATAAAAAATGTCGCTATGGATTATACATCTTTTTTAATCAGTATTTTACATTGATTCCTGCACTAAATCAATTTACAATTTCGTTCACAATATAATCTCTATTTGTAATCGACATTTT
>JAUWTR010000003.1 GCA_030614645.1 Candidatus Aminicenantota bacterium | reverse complement strand
GAAAGAGGGAACATCACTTTTTCAGGTTAAGAAAATAAGTGAGGAGACAAATAACTGATATGTCCTTATTGTGAGCACTCTGGAAGCAAGGTCATTGATTCCAGGGAGAGCAAGAACGGGTTAACAATCAGAAGGCGGAGAGAATGTCTATCCTGTAAAAAGCGTTTTACAACATATGAGAAAATTCAAGAAATCCCTTATATGGTTATAAAAAAAGACGGCAAACGCCAGTCTTTTGTTGATCAAAAACTGCTCAGGGGTTTACTAAAGGCATGTGAGAAGAGGCCTATACCCGTAGTTGAGCTGGAAGCTATTGTAGAAGGGGTTCAAAATTTGCTTCAGCAAAAGCCAGGAAAAGAAATAGAAGGTAAAGAAATCGGAAAATATATTATGAAAAGACTGCATGACCTTGATAAGGTTGCATATGTAAGGTTTGCATCAGTATACCGGGAATTCAAAGATGTTGCAGAATTCAAGCGGGAACTGGAAAAGATATTAAAAGAGAAATAGCTAATATTGGGTATATAATAGTTTTTTACGAACGGAGAATATTTATGGCAAAAAAAAGTAGAGGAATCGACGGACAATTAGAAGAGATAATTGAAGAACAGGAAGAGAAATTAAATATTCCGGATGAAATCCCAGTTCTTATGCTCAGGGATATTGTGGTATTCCCTTATATGGTTATTCCTTTATTTGTGGGGAGAGAAAAATCAAAGAAGGCTGTTGATGATGCTCTCGCAAACGATAGGATGATTCTCCTTTTAACCCAAAAAGATATGGATATTGAGGATCCAAAGCAGGATGATACTTATACTGTGGGAACTGTAGCAGTGGTTATGCGAATGCTTAAGCTTCCTGATGGCCGGGTCAGGATCCTTGCCCAGGGGCTGGTAAGAGCTAAGGTAGAAGAGTTGGAGGAGGATGGCCCTTATTATTCCGCCAAAGTCAAAGTGATCAAGGAACCGAAAGAACTTCCTATGGACATCGAAGCAGAAGCATTGGTTAGAAATGTTAGAGATGGGCTTGATGAGGCATCTACATTAGGGAAAAACATACCTCCTGAAATAATGATTATTGCTGCTAATGTGGAAGAGCCAGGGAGGCTGGCTGATCTTACTGCTGCTAACCTGGAATTGAAAGTCGAAGAAGCGCAGGCTTTACTTGAGGTGAAAAGCCCTTTCATGAGGCTAAAAAAAGTTTATGAATTGCTGACCAAAGAGGTTGAATTACTGGGAGTACAATCAAAGATCTCGACAGAAGCAAAGGGAGAGATGGATAAGCTGCAAAAAGAATTTTTTCTCAAGCAGCAGATGAAAGCTATTCAAAAAGAACTGGGAGAAGGGAATGAGATCCAGGAGGAAATTAGCAGCTATACGAAAAAATTAAAGAAGTTAAGAGTAGCTAAAGAAGTAAGAGAGGAACTAACAAAACAGAT
The DNA here is from genome assembly GCA_030614645.1 of Candidatus Aminicenantota bacterium. GTDB lineage: Bacteria > Acidobacteriota > Aminicenantia > Aminicenantales > Aminicenantaceae > JAUVXM01. Next base: position 15,654 of record JAUWTR010000003.1, on the reverse strand, counting down.
CAGCCGTCTTTCCCAGATGCATCCTGAATCTGCTGAAACAGCGGTAGTAAGGAATTATCTTGACTGGATGTTTGATCTTCCCTGGAACAGGACGACTGTTGATAACTTGGACCTTATGAAAGCTAAGAAGATACTGGATGAGGACCATTACGGCCTGAATAAAGTTAAAGAAAGAATACTTGAGTATTTGGGAGTGCGTAAACTTTCAAAAAAAATCAAAGGCCCGATCATGTGTTTTGTCGGTCCTCCCGGGGTTGGGAAGACCTCACTGGGGCGGTCTATTGCAAGAGCATTAGGCAGGAGATTTTACCGCCTTTCGCTCGGCGGAGTAAGAGATGAAGCAGAGATCAGAGGCCACAGAAGGACTTACGTAGGGGCTATGCCGGGAAGAATTATTCAAGGCATAAGACGATGCAGTTCGAACAATCCGGTCTTCATGATGGATGAGGTGGATAAAGTCGGGTCTGATTTTCGGGGGGATCCTTCTTCAGCTCTGCTTGAAGTACTTGACCCGGAGCAAAATTATTCATTTCGGGACCATTATTTAGGAGTCCCTTACGATCTTTCTAAAGTCATGTTTATTACCACAGCCAATATGCTTGACACTATTCAGCCGGCATTTCGGGACCGTATGGAAATTCTAAGACTCCCTGGATATACGGAAGAGGAAAAACTGCAGATAGCATTGCGTCATCTGCTGCCGAAACAGATAAAGGAAAATGCCTTAAATGAGAATTTAATTTCAATCACTAAAGGTGCTATCCAAAATCTCATATCTCACTATACCCTGGAGGCGGGAGTAAGAAATCTTGAGCGTGAGATTGCTTCAATCTGCCGGAAGGTAGCAAGAAAGGTAGCTGAGGGAAAAGAGACTATGACCAGGGTCACTTCAAAGAATGTTGAAAAATATCTGGGTCCACATAAGATTTTTAGGGACCAACTCTTGAAAAAAGACCAGGTGGGAGTTACAACTGGAGTGGCTTGGACTGCAGCCGGTGGTGATATAATGTTTGTAGAAGCCTCTAAAGCCAAAGGTAAAGGGATTCTATCACTTACAGGTTTACTGGGAGATGTTATGAAAGAATCCGCCCAAGCAGCTCTGACTTATGCACGTGTTCATGCCAAGGAATTTGGCATTGATAACCGTATGTTTTCTCAAAATGATTTCCATATTCATGTTCCTGAAGGGGCTATTCCAAAAGATGGTCCTTCTGCCGGTGTGACAATGGCTACGTCTCTGATTTCGATATGTACGGATCAAAAAGTCAAATGTGATGTGGCTATGACCGGAGAGATAACTCTGCGTGGGTATGTCCTGCCGGTTGGGGGGATTAAAGAGAAAGTCCTGGCTGCGCGGCGGGCCGGAGTAAAGAAAATGATACTGCCTCTGCTGTGTAAAAAAGACCTGATCGATATCCCGAAAAAAGTAATAAAAGAAATTGAATTTATTTTTGTGGAAGAAGTAAATGAAGTATTTGAGCATGCACTGGTTGGGGGGAATATGAAGCCGAGAACTAGTCATGAAAATACATGAGCTCAGCGAGAAAGAGCTGATTGCCGGGATAAGAAAAGATTTTGGTATTGATTCACAAGAGGCAGTTGAATTAGGTATTGGTGATGATGCTGCAGTTATAAAGTCCGGGGAAAAAAAAATTGTATTGACTAAGGATTTGCTGATAGAGGATGTGCACTTTTTATTCTCATATCATCCGCCTGCTCTTCTGGGGCGAAAAAGCCTGTGTATTAACCTTAGTGACATTGCGGCAGGAGGGTGTACTCCTAAGTATGCGCTGATGGGATTAGGGCTTCCTTCAAAAGTCAAAGCAGAGTGGGTGCAAGAATTTTTTTCGGGCTTTAAAGAAGCTTCTTTGGAATATAACACAGCCCTTATCGGAGGAGATGTAACACAGGCGGATAAGGTCGTGATTTCAATAAGTCTGATCGGGGAGGGCGAAAAGTATATCAAGCGTTGTGGAGCCAAGCTTGGTGATTTACTTTTTGTATCCGGTACCCTGGGAGATTCAGCACAGGGATTAATTTTGTCAAAACAGGGAATAGGCCTTGGGGAAGGATTGAATACGGATTTTTTGCTCCGTGCTTTTTTTGATCCTATTCCTCGAGTATCCTTGGGGAAAAAGCTTGCAGAACTAAAGCTGGCCTCCGCCATGATAGACATCAGTGACGGCCTTTCTGTTGACCTGGGGCACATTTGTGAAGAGAGCAGCATAGGTGCTGAAATCGAGCTGAATAGGATTCCTATCTCTACTGAACTCAGCTCTGTTAGGGATAATCCTCTTGAGTTGGCTTTACATGGGGGGGAAGACTACCAATTGTTGTTTGCAGTACCTCCTGAAAAGGAAAAGCAAGTCTCTAACTTGTTTAGTAAATTTAAAATCACAAAAATAGGACACATTATCTCAGGTAGAGATATTTTTATAAAGGGTAAAAACGGCACCCGCAAGCTGCTGGAGATTAAAGGGTATCAGCACTTCGCTTAATGCTTAAAGTGTCATATAGTTGCCGTCAAATACTATCTGGGAAGGGCCGGTCTGGTAGATCTTTTCTTTTTCCCACTCGACTACCAAAGCTCCCATACTGGTCTTAACATCGACTTTTCGTTCGGTAAGATCCTTTAGGATTGAAGATACGGCAGCCGCGCATGCTCCGCTTCCGGAAGAAAGGGTTTCACCCACCCCGCGTTCCCAGAAAAGCACTTCGATCTCTTTTCTATTTAGAACCCTGATAAACTCTATGTTTATCCGCTTCGGGAAAAACGGGTGGAATTCGATCTCATACCCAAGCTGGTGCCATTCGATCCGCGCTGGAAAACGGTCAAAAAAAATCCCGCAGTGAGGATTGCCAATTGAGACAAGGGTGATGGGAAAGATCTTTTTATTTATGGAAAGCGGATAATCAATTACCTGGTCATGAAGGCTTCCGTCATCAAAAGGGATTTTCTGGGAACTGAAATGAGGGACTCCCATTTCGATTTTAAGTTTAAATGAATGGTTGTTCTGTTCGATAAGCTCACATTCTCTTTTGCCGGCTGTGGTAGAGAAAAGGATATGGTTTGATTCGATCTTTTTCTGATAATACAGATATGAGGCCGCGCATCTCAGCCCATTTCCTGATACTTCAGGTTCAGTCCCATCTGCATTGAATATACGGAAATCAACAAGCCCCTTGGATTTGTTTTTGATTGAGATAACCAGAAGCCCATCTGCCCCGACACCGGTATGCCGTTTGCACATGAGCCTGGCAAGGGGTTCTTTTTCCTTAATTATGGGAGTCTCGCTCTCATCGATAATTAAAAAATCGTTCCCTAATGAATGGATTTTTGTAAATTTCATGCAGGTGTCCTTAGAGTTACAATAAAATCTTGAGTGCTGCCACGCCTGTCCCGGTTTTCTCTCCGGATAAGCAGGAGAATGGCTTCGCCTGGTTTTGTCCTTTTTACTATTTTTTCAAGATCACCTATTTTTTCCATTTTTTTCCGGTTTGCTTCCAGAATAATATCGCCTACTTCAAGGCCTTTTTTATGAGCTTCACTGTAACGCTTGACTACACTGATAATTAATCCTGTTTCTGTTTTGTAATTGTAATATTTGGCAAGGCGGGGTGTCATCTCTTTGACACTAATCCCGATTTCTCCTCCTGAAGTAGCTACTTCCTCAGGTTTTTCTTCTGCATCCTTTTCTGCTACTTTGACTTCTATATTTTTTTCTTCTCCATCTCTTATAATTGTAAGCGTGATTTTTTTGCCTGGTTGTGCATTAGAGATTTTAAAGGAAAGGTCGCTATCACTTTCAACCGGTTCGCCGTTTATAGCTATAATTGCGTCGTATCGATTTAATCCTGCTTTATCTGCAGGTAGGCCTTCTACTACATCGTTTAATACTGCTCCTTTTTTTGACTTAAGGTTGAGAGTGTTTTTAAGGTCTTTGTCGACCGCTAATACGGTCACTCCGATATATCCCCTTATTACCCGGCCCCTTTCGTTAAGCTGATTGATGATATTTTTAGCCAGTTTTGAAGATATTGCAAAGCCGATGCCGATACTTCCTCCTGATGGAGAAAAGATCATACTGTTTATTCCAATAACCTTACCTCTCATGTTAACCAGCGGCCCGCCGCTGTTTCCACGGTTGATAGCAGCGTCTGTCTGGATAAAATCTTGATAGGGGAGTTCGTTAATAATCCCCCGGATAAGCCGTCCTTTAGCACTTACAATGCCTGCTGTAACTGTATTTGAGAAACCCAGAGGATTTCCAATGGCGAGGACCCATTCTCCCACTTTTAATTCCTCGGATTTTCCCAGTTCAGTATAAGGGAGGTTTTTTCCTTCAACTTTAATTAAGGCTAAGTCAGTCTGGGGGTCAACTCCTATTACCTCTGCTTCATATTCTTCTCCCTGAAGGGATTTTATTTTTACTTCGACAGCCTTTTCGACTAGATGGTTGTTTGTGAGGATATATCCATCAGAACTGATAAAAAAACCGGTTCCGCGTACTTCTTGTCTGTATTCCTGTTCTTGTCCTCTGGGAGTTCCAAAAAATTTGTCCCAGAAATCGTCAAAAGGGGAATCGTCGAACATGTTGGAGGATCTTCGTTTTTCAACCTTGATAGAAGTTATACTGACTACGGCAGGGCTGATCTTTTCAGCTACAGCGGCAAAGTCAAGTTTTGCAGTTGGCTGCTGAGGAGCGGAGGCAAAAAGAGTTGAGGATAAAGGTGCTGACTCTGTTTCTTGAAGGAACGTGGTAGGGGTTTCATTTTCTGGGTAATAGACGAATAAAAATGCTGCCAGAATAAGCCCGGCCGCAAAACTGATTATAGCGATTATTGTTATCTTTTTCATTTTTAAGTACTCCTAAATATTCATAAAAAATGTCGATATGTATGATACATCTTTTTTAAATAAATATGTTACAGTGGTTTCTAAGGAAATCCTATTTGCCATTTCGTTCACAATGTAATCTCTATTTCTGATCGACATTTCTTACCTTACAGGCGAGCCGATCTCACCGCATCTACTTTGTTGCAGCGGATTCGCGGTGAAGGATCACAGCTTCATCCCCTGCGTCTCGTATCTACTGTAACATCGACTCGTGAATAATCTGAACATTTAAATTAACATATTTACCTGAAAAATTCAATGAAATACTCTCATCTTATTCGCTCCGGAATAGAATAGTACCGGAAGAAGGCTTAACAACATTTAAACTAATTTTTAGACATATCGTTGCATTTTTTTCTATTCCCAATTCTCCATTCTCAATTTTCTGCTTTTTCCTCAGCGTCAAATTTTCCTTGATAGTAAAGATGTATTCATGTTAAATTATAACCATGATAAAGCTAAAAAAAGGAATTCTTATTGTCTTTGAAGGTATAGATGGAGGGGGGAAGACCACTCAAGCTAAGATGCTGATGGCGCGTTTGCATAAAAAAGGTTACGATGCAGTATATTTTCGAGAGCCATCAGGAAGCAGGTGGGGGATGGAAATAAGAAGAAAGGCGGCTTATAAAGACTCTATCTCACCAGAGGGCGAATTAGATCTTTTTCTGAAAGACCGCCGGGAAAATGTTGAAAAAAACCTTAAACCGGCTCTTAAAGAAAATAAGATTGTTATTCTCGATCGTTATTATTTTTCTACCATTGCATATCAGGGGGCAAAGGGAATTAGTCAGCAAAGAATACGAAAGATGAACGAGGGATTTGCGGTTTTGCCGGATCTGGTTATAATTCTGGATATTGGACCAAGCCAGGGGCTGGGCCGAATTGGAGGACGGGAAAAGAAAGACTTATTATTTGAACGTGAGGATTATTTGCTTAAAGTTAGGGAGATATTTAACAGTTTCAGAGAAGATAATATTGTCCATATCAAGGCAAACAGGCCTCTTAACCAGATTGCCGATGAGATTGAACAAGTCACGCTGGGATATCTAACCTGAACTATTCATAAAAAAATGTCGATGTTTATAGCACCTCTTTCTGGTTAATATTTTACATTGATTCCTAAAGTGATTCGATTTACTTCAACGTTTTTGATGTAATATTTATTTCTAATCGACATTTCTTACCTTACAGGCGACCCGATCTTACCGCATCTACTTTGTTGCAGCGGATTCGCGGTGAAGGACCACAGCTTCATCCCCTGCGCCTCGTATCTGCGGCAACCTCGACTCGTGAATAGTCCAGGTTAAATATGTAATATAAGGAGCTTTTTTTATTGGGATTAACAATTAGAGCAATTTCTGCTATATTTATATCTTATGTCGGAAAAGAAAAAAATACGCATAAAGATTCTCAGGCTGGATTTAAAAAAGTTCAAGTTAAATAGAATAAAATTGAAGAACTGTAAGTTTAATAAAGAAAAAAGGCGCAAATTTTTTAAGCGAGCACTGCTGACTTTACTTATATTAGCTGTATGTTTTATTGGTGTATTAATTGGAGTTTATAGAGCTATTCTGCAAAACCTTCCCGATATTGCCCAGTTAGAGGAATATGAACCAAGCATTGTCACGTATGTTTATTCAGATGATGAAGAAGTGATCGGGGAATATGCTCTTCAAAAACGGATACCTGTGGCCTATGATGAAATCCCTGAGTATCTTAAAGAGGCTGTAATTGCCACTGAAGACCCCCGTTTTTATAAGCATAAAGGAATTGATTTCCTGGGCATTTTACGTGCTGTAAAAAAAGACCTGAAATTGATATTTACACTCCGCAAACTACATGGAGGCAGTACCATCACACAACAGCTTGTTAGAGAGTTATTACTGCACCGTAGGCAGACTATACGCCGTAAAATAAAGGAGGCCATCCTTGCCCTACAGATCGAGAAAAGTTATTCCAAGGATGAGATAATCGCAATATACTGCAATCAGTTCAATCTCGGGCATGGGGCGTATGGGGTTGAAGCTGCGGCGCAGTTATTTTTTGATAAAAGTGTATCTGACCTGAACCTTGTGGAAGCTGCTATGATAGTCGGAATATTTAGAGGGCCTTCCAAATATTCTCCCTATAACAATTATGAGGGGACTCTACAGCGCAGGAATCATGTAATAAACCGGATGATCGAAGAAGAATATATTTCTCCGGAACAGGGGGAAGCGGCTAAGAAAGAAGGGCTGAATGTTCTTCCCTTGTACAGGGGAGATTCAGAATTTGCGGCTTATTTTCGCGAAGAAGTAAGAAAACATCTGGAGCAGAACTATGGTGTAGATGCTTTATATAAAAAAGGGCTGAAGGTCTATACTACTTTAAATACAGATTATCAAAGGTATGCTGAGAAAGCCTTAAAAATACAACTCCGCATATTGGATAAACGTCAGGGCTGGCGGGATGATAAAATCAACCTTATTGAGAAAGGCATTGAAGACCTTGATGAATTGGAAAAGCCTTTACAAGTGGAAGTGGAAGGGAAACCGGACAATTATTTATTTTTAAGCTGGAGAAATCTTTCGTTTGAAATTGGGATGATAGTAGAAGCAGTAGTTTTATCTGTAGAAAAGTCAAAAGCAGACATAAAAGTCAAAGATTACACCGGAAGAATTGATATAAATAATATATTCTCCTGGACATTTACTCGGGATTTCAGAAAGCTCATCAAACGGGGAGACCTTATTCATGTTGAAATAAAAAAAGTTGATGAAGAGAAAAAAGAGATATGGGTGTCTCTTGACCAGGAGCCTGTATTGGAGGGAGCTTTTCTCGCAATTGAGCCACAAACAGGACAGATAAAGACCATGGTCGGCGGATATTCATTCAGGCGGAGTAAATGGAACAATGTTACTCAAGCTATGAGACAGGCGGGGTCGGTAATCAAGCCCTTTTTATATACAGCCGGATTGGAAAGCGGCTTGACTACGGTTTCTACATTTATTGACGAGCCGACTGATTTTGAAGACAAGTGGTCTGGAAAGTTATGGTCTCCGCCTAATTATGATGAAAAATATAAAGGACGGATCACGTATCGCCAGGGGCTGGAGGAGTCAAGAAATATTTTCACAGCCAAACTTCTCGACCATATCTCCCCTCAGACTGGAGTGGAGTACTGTAAAAAATTCGGACTTACTTCCCCGATCTACCCGTATATGTCATTGGCTTTAGGTGCATTTGAATCAAAAATGGTAGAACTGGTTTCTGCTTTTTCAGTCTTTCCAAATGGAGGTATTCGGATAAAGCCTTATTTTATTACTAGGATAGAGGACAAAGACGGGAATATTATAGAGGAATGCAAGGTTGAATCAGAGGAAGTAATATCTCCCCAGACGGCCTATATTATGACTTCATTAATGCAAGGAGTAGTACAAAGAGGAACTTCTCAGCTCGCAAAATTTTTGGAAAAACCAATAGCAGGAAAAACTGGTACTTCGGATGATTGGGCTGATGCCCGGTTTATAGGATTTTCTCCTTCTTTATGTGCCGGTGTCTGGGTAGGACATAAAGAAGGAAGAATTTCTATTGGGGAAAGACAGTCAGGGGCTGTGGCAGCGCTTCCGATTTTTGTTGGGTTTTTTAACAGCATAATTAATGAGGAGAAAAGAGCTGCAGAGGAAAACGAGGAAGAAGTAGTTGAAGAAAAATTTCCTATACCGCGGAACCTGATCTTTGTTACAGTTGATCGGAAAACAGGGCTATTGCCTTCTCCAATCTGCCAGCCTCAATTTCTTCTCAAAGAAGTTTTTATTCCCGGGACAGAGCCTGACCGGTTTTGCTCTTATGAAGACCACATGATGACGTATGACTATTATGAGACCCTAAAAAAGAAATAATATTCACGAGCCGATCTCACCGCATCTGCTTTGTTGCAGCGGATTCGCAGTGAAGTATCACAGCTTCATCCCCTGCGCCTCATATCTACGGCAACCTCGACTCGTGAATTAACCAGGATCATATCTCAGAATCAGAAGGCTAAATCTTCAATGTCGCTTCAGCCACATCAGAATTTCATTAGATAGAAGATTTTTAACTAACATTTCACTTCTTCTTGCCTTTAGAGGTGGTGGTTGAGGAGCTTTTGGGGCGCCGCATCACTGGAGGGCTGGATAACCTGCTTCTGCTATTTAACAACGAACTTATACGACTTGATGAACTGAGTAAGGAGCGGCTGTTATAGGTCATCTTATTGCCTCTGCCGGCGATAGAGCGGTAGAAACGGCGTATGGCTGTAGTTGACCTATTTCTGGTATATAAACGAGAGGAGGAGGAAGAGCTTGTTTTCTTTTTGATTTTTCTAATATTTAAATCATTTATCTGCTTATCCGGTTGGTAAGATTTGACCATACCATCTAATTGTTCTGGAAGATAATCATTCATCATTCGCTTTCTGACTTGTGAATCTCTATACTCGCTCCACCTGTTAAAGTTATCATCAGCAGCAGTAGAAAAACTTTCTGGCCGGGAGGTGAAATTGCCTTGAACAATTTCCATTTTTTGTGATTCTTTAATAAGAACTGAGCCTGATTCACTTGCTGCCTCGACCATCCCCTGAAAAACTGATATTATAGTTTTTGAGTTTTCTTTGATATCTATCCGGTAAAGTCCTCTGTCTAGGATATAAAAAGAAACATCCGATGTGTGGATTTCAATATTTTTTTCTTTTTCCAGTTTCCCTATACTAAAATAGATATTTCCTGCCCAGAGTCTAACCTGGGTCATATCGTTTCCCTGGTTGGGTATATTCAGGAAGTCGATTTTAGTGTTGTTGTCAAGCCGTAAGTAGGTACCATTTCTCATGTATATCTCTGCTCTTCCATTAGTAGTTCCCACTCTATCGCCTTCCATGACAGGCATATTTACTATTCCTTCTTTATAAGCCAGGTCAGAAACATTCTGGATGAAAGTATTTCCTGTGATATAGCTAAGTCGAGCAAAGGAGCGGTTTATATAATCATATTCTTGGGCATCGGTATAAGTAAATGTTAGGAGGAAAATGAAAAGAATTGTTGTCGTTTTTTTCATTTTTCTTTTCATATAAGAAACGATCCCGCTTTTATATAGGGACTCTCCTTTTATTATACTGCTTTGTATACTGCAAAAGATGTGCCATGCTTCTTCTCTTAAGAAGTGCTAATCAATGTGAATTTTTGTCCCAATTTGATGACGTATGGAACATTGAGATTACATATGAAGAAAACCGTGAAATGTGACTAGTTTTAAATCTTCCAGAAATTTTTCAGATGGGTTAATATCGGCTCAAGCTCGTGTTTAGTATCCTGGGAAGCTTCAGGTTTAATCCCTGGTTCACTACCCTTACCGCTCAGTTGGAGCAGGATTTCTCGGATTCCCTCTTGAATAGTATTAAGGTCGTATCCACCTTCCAGGGCATGGAGAATTTTATCATTTGAATATGTATGGGCAATATGCATAATCTCACGGGTTATTGCGGCAAAGCCTGAATTGGTAATTTCCATCCCCCCGAGCATGTCGGCTGCACCAATATCAAACCCGGCAGAAACCAGAATAAATTCTGGCTCATAGGCGTATGCTATGGGAATGAGGATATTTTTAATTATGTATAGGTAATCAGCATTGTTTTTTCCTGAAGACAGAGGGATATTGATATTATAACCCTCACCAGCACCTCCTCCGGTTTCTCTCCAGTGTCCTGTCCCGGGATAATGAGGAGACATATGGATGGAAAAATAGAGGACATCGTCTCTGTTATAAAAAGCGTTTTGGGTGCCGTTTCCGTGATGGATATCCCAGTCTATTACTAAGATTTTTTTAAGCCTGTGATTCCTCAACAGGTATTCGGCTCCGATTGCGACATTATTAAATAGACAGAATCCCATTGCCCGGGATGCTTCTGCATGATGCCCGGGAGGGCGAACAAGAGCAAATCCGTTTTTAATTTTTCCAGCTTGAATGTGATCTAAGCTTTTAAGAGTCCCTCCTGCGGCTAATAAAGCTGTTTCATAAGAAAGAGCGGAAGTAGAAGTGTCTGGATCAAGAATTGTTTTTTCTTTACTGGCTGTGTTTTTTATAGAGGCTGTATATTCTTTTGTATGGACCCATTGGATTTCTTCTTCACGTGCTGCTCTGGGAGTGATCTTTAGGAAGGGAAATGATACATTTTCGAGCATTTCCAGGATAGCTTCTATTCTTTTTGGGCTTTCCGGATGAAATGGAGTCATTATATGATTCATATAACGGGGGTCAATAACAACTCCTGTTTTCAATTATGACTCCTGCTTGAAAAATGGTTTCCATTTTGCCGGATCCGGTTTTGGAGTTAAAAGACTGACCGCTATCAAGAGGAAAAGAGAGCAGAGGAGGGCGGGATAGACAGCAGGGATGTTAAATGGAACCTGCCCCTGTATTTTGTTTATGACTTCCCAAATTATTGTTACTGTCATTCCTCCCAGTATTGAGGAAACCCCGCCTTTGACTGTCGCCCGTTTCCAGAAAAAGACCGCAAGCAGAGCAGGTGTTATACCTGCCCCATAAATTGTATAAGCGGCATAGGCTGCATCCAATATCCTGGGGAAAAAAGAGATAAGCGAGTAGGCTATAACGCCCAGAAGTATTACTGTTATCCGGGAAAATAGGATCATTTTTTTATCAGAAAGATCGGGGTTGATAAAACGCTGGTAAATATCTCTCACTACATTTGTAGCCGGGACCAGGAGAAAACTGTTAGCAGTGGAGATAATGATCGCAACTATTGCTGCCAGAAGAAGGCAGCCGATCACAACAGGTACGCCCTTGTGAGCGACAAGTACTAAGATTTGACTTGCTTCTACAGCTGCCAGTCCTTTGAAATAACTGCTGCCGATAACAGCCAGGCTTTGCAGTCCGATTCCCAGCAATACTACCCCGATAACCCAGCCAATCACGGATTTTTTTGCTTCATTTTCATTTTTTGCAGAAAAGAAACGCTGGTACATATTGCCGTTGCCGAGCGCTAAAAGCAGGGTAGGTACAAAATATCCCATTGCCTGCACCCAGGTCATGTTTCCCAGTAAGGGATTTTCCCTTGGGGTCACATTAGCGATTATTTGTTCTATACCGCCGACATGATGGATAAGAAAGGGGATGGCTGTAAATATTGCCACGATCATGAGGATGCCGTTAAAAACATCCAGGTAGGCGACTGAGAGCATGCCGGCAAGCAGAGTATAAGTTATTACAAAAATTGCTACGATTATTATCCCATCGCCGACTTTGATCTTTCCGCCGGTTATGATATTCAGCACAAATCCTCCGCCCCGGAACTGATAGCTGACTATGGTAACGTATGCGATTATAGTAGTAATAGTAGCAAGGACACGGGCCCATTTATTGTATCTGGCTTCGAGAATATCCGGAACTGTAAACTGGCCGAAACGCCTGACCCGGCCTGCGATAAAGTAGGCAACGGTTATACCAAGCCAACCGCCGGCGCTTCCTATCAGGGAGGAATAGCCGTGGTTATAGCTCAGGTCTGCAACACTAAAAATGTCTCCTGAGCCTATCCAGGTGGCCAAGAGAGTTCCCACCAGAACAGGGGCAGTAAGAGTCCTGCCGGCAACCAGAAAGTCCTCTTTTTTCTTCAGTTTTTTTGTGAATCTCAAGCCGAAGACGAATAAAAACACCAGGTAAGAGAGGATTGCGATTACATAAACCACAGAGCTTCTCCTTAATTATTTATAAAAAAATGTCGATACTTATGATACTTAGAAAATAGTAAATAGTAAATAGAATATGAAATTCAGGTGTGGATTGAGCTCGCTTCAGATTTTTAACGCCATTCTTCTTCGTTTTTCTCGGCGTCTGCGGATCCTGGTTATTTATAAAAATTGCCAATGATGTACTCAAAAAACCAATATCTAACTTTAACATTGGCACTTTTTACCTTTCAGGCGAGCCGATCTTACCGCATCTACTTCGTTGCAGCGGATTCGCGGTGAATTATCACAGCTTCATCCCCTGCGCCTCATATCTACGGCAACCTCGACTCGTGAATTAACCAGGATCATATCTCAGAATCAGAAGGCTAAATCTTCAATGTCGCTTCAACCACATCAGAATTTCATTAGATACAAGGCTTTTGACTAACATTTCACGATTAACAATTCACATTTCACTTCTTCTTCCCCAAATTCTGTTTTTCTACTATTTCTTATGGTAAGATGAGTAAAGCTTTAGCAGAAATATTATGAAAGTACAATTATTCATACCTCCCGTGGGGTATGTAGCGCAACGTTGGGGTAAGGGGACATCTATGCCGCCGCTGGGAGTGCTTTACCTGGCTGCAGCATTGGAAAAGGAGGAGATAGAAGTTGATGTGGTTCCGGCTGACATACTGGATTATAATTGGAAAGATGTAGAAAGGAGAATAAAGGAGTTCGCTCCTGATGTAGTCGGGTGTACTACTACGACCGAGAACCGTTTTGATTCTTTTAAAGTTGCCACAATAGCCAAACAGGTCGACAGCAAGATTTTAACTGTCCTAGGTGGTCCTCATGTGACTATGGCTGGGCCAGATACACTGCTTAATATTAGGGATGTTGATATCACTGTGATCGGTGAAGGTGAAATAACAATTGTAGAACTCGTCAAGGCAGCCTATTCCGGGAATGATTTTTCTGAGGTTAAGGGTATCCACTACAGGAAAGATAACAGTGTGTTGTTTTCTGGAAATAGAGAAAAAGTGTCTAACTTAGACGACCTGCCCTATCCTGCCAGACACCTAATACCTTTGGAAAAATATAATTTTTATGTAGATACTCCTGGGGGAAAACGATTAAAAGCTCAGAATATTATGACTTCCCGGGGTTGTCCCTTTAACTGTTATTTTTGCGCTACCCCTATTAATTGGGGAAGGAAGGTAAGGGGGAACTCACCGGAAAGAGTAGTAGATGAGATCGAGCATCTTATCCGGGATTTTGGAGCTGAATATATCTGGTTCTATGATGACACTATGAATTATAATCCCGGGCGGCTACACAGGATAATGGATTTGATCCTTGAGAGAAAGTTTAATATTAAATTCTGTAATGAATTCCGGATAGATGCTATAGATAAACCTTTGCTGGAGAAGATGGTTAAGGCTGGGCTTATCTGGGCCCATTTTGGAGTTGAAGCGGGAAGTCTGAGGGTAAGAAGAGAGATTGTTAAAAAAAATTTTGATATAGAGAAAGCTTTGCAGTTTGTACGCTGGGCAGGAGAACTTGGTTTTGTTCCAAATGCTTTTTTTATTTTTTCTCATTATTCAGAAACTTGGCAGGAAGCGCAAGAGACAATTCGGGTAATGGAAAAATTAAAAGCTGTCAATCCCGAAGCAGAATTTTCATCTGCAATTCTGCATATCTACCCCGGGACTCCGCTGGAAGGGATTGCCAGACAGCAAGGATTCCTCCCTAAAGATTTTTCTTGGTCAAATAAGAAGGACCTGAAAAGAGTATTCATGTTGCCAGCTGCTCAAGGTCATGTGCCTCTCTTTAAAGACAAGTTAAGCTGGTTTCAGATTGCTGAACTGGTTATGCGTTGGTCAGTAGGAGAAAAGAAAATATTTTCCGCTTCAAAAATAAAATCTGCTTTCCGTACTCTTACCTCTTTTGAGGGATTTCTGATTTATTGTGTCTTCTTATTGACCATGCTGAAACATAAGTTGAAGCATATCTTCAACAAAAAAAAGAGATACTAACCTGGATTATTTTTTGTCTTTGATTTTTACAGAATAAATATTTGTAATATTCGGCTCAGCCATTGTGGTCCCATAGATATAATCAGCTACTTCCATGGTCTTATAATTATGAGTAATAATGATGAACTGTGTCTGGTCCTTTATTTTTCTCATCAGATTTAGAAATCTTACCAAGTTTGCTTCATCCAGGGCAGCATCGACTTCATCTAATACACAAAATGGAGCTGGTTTATAACGGAATAGGCCGAAAAAGAAAGCCAGGCTTGTCAGGCTTTTTTCGCCCCCAGAAAGCAGAGTAAGGTTCTGGACTTTTTTCCCGGGGGGCTGAGCAATGATCTCAACTCCACTTTCAAGAGGGTTGTCTTCATCAGATAATTTAACCTTGGCTATTCCCCCTTTGAACAGGATTGAAAAAACATCCTGAAAATTTTTATTTACGGCGATCAAAGCTTTTATGAATTGAGTTTTGCTTTCCTGGTCTATCTTTTTTATGGCTGTCCTGGTAGTTTCGATCGAATCTTTCAGGTCTTCTTTTTCTTTGCTCAGGAAATCATAGCGCTTTTTTTTGGCTAAATATTCATCTTCAGCCATGAGATTAACAGCATTATACTTTTGCAGCTTTTCTCTGGCTTCAGACAGGTCTTCTTCAATATTTGAGTCTGGATCAGAATCGAGTTGAACTTCCTTTTTGACCTCATTCAGAGTTTTATTTATTTCCTGCCAACAGGATTCTTCAAGGTTAACCAGGTCTCTTTCTTTTTCTGCTTTTCTTACTTCCCATTTTACCCGTTCTTCTTCAGCAATTCTTTGTTTTTCCCTCAGTTGCCGCACATTTTCTTCCATTTTTTGTTGTTCTTTCTGAAGGCTGCTGAGATGTGATTCCTTGTGCATGAGTTCTGTTTCTTTTTCTGTAGTCTCTTTTTCAAAATTTACGGATTTTGATGAGTGTTGAGCTATCTTTTTCTGCAGGCTGATATTTTCTTCTTCCGATTTCTTGATATCTGTTTTTATGGATTCT
>JAUWTR010000329.1 GCA_030614645.1 Candidatus Aminicenantota bacterium | reverse complement strand
TTTTAATTTCAACGCCTAACTTTCTTATCCTATCAATTTCATATTCCAATACATCCTTGGGTAATATGAATTCCGGAATGCCCAAGGCACGCATACCACCCGCTACTGACTGGCTTTCAAACACTGTAACTTTATACCCCTCCAGGGCAAGGTAATAGGCACAAGTAAGACCCCCTGGACCAGATCCGACCACAGCAATCCGCTCTTCTCTCTCTGCTTTAGGTTTTTCCTCAACAATAACACCCTGCTTCATCTCATAATCTGAAAGAAAACGTTTTAGCGATCTAATTGCTACAGGATCACCCCATTCCCCTGCCACACACTTGTCTTCACAAGGACTATGACATACACGTCCACAGATGAGAGGGAGTGGGTTCTCTTTTCTGACTACCTTGATTGCCTCGTCAAACTTTCCCTGGGCAAGAAGCCCTATATAGCTGGGCACATCCTGCGAGATAGGACATATATGCTGACAGGCGGATGAAATTATACTTTTTCAGACCATAGCAGAACATCTTTTATATTTAATGTGTTCAGTATATTCATCCATGAAATACTTCAACGTACTCAAAACCGGGTTAGGCAGCGTCTGGCCTAATCCACACATCGAGCCGTCTTTTATCGCATTTCCAAGATCTTCCAGAGCCTGGATATCTGACTCTTCACCATCTCCCCTGCATATTTTTTTAAGTATGTCATGTAATACGGCTGATCCATCACGACAGGAAGTACATTTTCCACAGGATTCATCGTTCGTAAACTCAATAAAATATTTCGCAACATCCACTACACAGGTATCTTCGTCCATTACAATCATTCCACCGGAACCCATTATTGAACCGGCTTCGGTCAATTTTTCATAGTCCACTGGCATGTCAATCAAACTCGCCGGAATACATCCTCCTGATGGCCCGCCTGTCTGGACTGCCTTGAATTTTTTCCCCCCGGGAATCCCACCTCCAATATCATAAATAATCTCTTTTAGAGTAATTCCCATCGGGACTTCAACCAACCCTGTATTATTAATCTTGCCGACAAGTGAAAAGACTTTCGTCCCTTTGCTCGCTTCAGTACCTATACTCGCAAACCACTTTGCTCCTCTCTCAATAATGACTGGAACAGTCGCCCAGGTTTCAACATTATTTATAGTAGTTGGTTTTCCCCACAATCCTGACTCAACCGGATATGGGGGTCTCTGCCTTGGTTCAGGCGGGCGGCCCTCTATAGAAGCTATAAGTGCCGTCTCTTCACCACAAACAAATGCACCGGCTCCCTGTTTAACATGAATATCAAAACTAAAATCAGTATCGAATATATTTTCACCAATGAGTCCATATTCTTTTGCCTGATTAATAGCGATCTCTAACCTATTCATTGCAAGAGGATATTCACCTCTAATATAAACATATCCTTCACTTGCGCCTATGGCTCTTGCTCCTATCAACATCCCTTCTATTACAGAATGAGGATCAGCTTCAACAATGCTTCTGTCCATATATGCACCAGGATCCCCTTCATCTGCATTACATATTATGAATTTACTTTCAGCCTGCTGTTTTCTGCATAATTCCCACTTTAAACCGGTTGGAAATCCTCCGCCTCCGCGGCCTCGAAGACCAGAATTTTTTATCTCCGTTATAATATCTTCCGGTGCCATCTCTGTTAATGCTTTTGCCAGTGCTTTATAGCCATCTCTTGCAATATATTCATCAATTTTTTCAGGGTCTATCAAACCTCTATTTCTCAGAGCGATTAATGTTTGGCGAGCAAAAAAACCAATATCCATCATCTTCGGAATAACAACTTCTTCGGCAGGCGGAGTGAACATGAGTTTTTTCACAGGCCTTCCCTTTAGAAAATGTTCTTCCACAAGATATGGAATATCATCTTCAGCTAAACTTTGATAAAATATTTGGTCCGGCATAACTGTCATTACAGGGCCCAAAGCACAAAATCCATTACAGCCTGTCATTACAACGAGAACTTCTTTATCTAACCCTTGTTTTTTTAATTCCTCTTCTAATACTTCCTTTATTTTAAAAGACTTATTGGAAACACAGGCTGTCCCCGCGCATAACATTAAATGCAACCTGTATTTATCCGTATATTGTTCGTCCATAATCTATTTACCTATCGTTCTTCTGACTACTCAACCATTCTAAATTGGAACTCATCAGGAGACTCTCTCGCTACCTTTTGCCAGAGCGTATTCTTGAACTATTTTTCCACCAATAATATGTTCTGATAATATTTTGAGAATCTTTTCCGGAGTTAAATCAACATATTTAACAGGAGCTTCGCCTTTCAATTCTACTGTAGCCATAGGTTCTCTACTACATAATCCAGCGCAGCCTGAACTTGTTAAAATAACATCATCAATATTTTTCTTTTCAAACTCATCCAATAAAGCGTTCATTATCTTTCTTGCCCCGGCAGCTATTCCACATGTTCCCATATGAACTATGATTTTAGCTCTACCTGCCCCTTCTCGTAAAAGAGTTGTCTTTCTTACTCTCTGGCTGATCTTATCTAAATCTTTAATACTCAATTTTGGCATAATTACTCTCCGCTAAAAATTACTAAAATAATTAATCGCCGATTGCCCATAACCTATCCCTGAGCTATAACTAAGCATTTTTATAAGCACTTATCAATTCCGGTACCTTCCCTTTAGACATTAAACCATGTATGTCTTCTCCTATTTTTAATACCGGAGCTAATCCACAACATCCAATACATCGAACTGCCTCAAGGGTAAAAAGCATATCTTCTGTCGTTTCTCCTTTTTTTATCCCGAGCTTATTTTCAAGAGCTGAAACAACTTTGCCTGCACCTTTCACATGACAGGCAGTTCCAAGGCACACAGTTATTATATGTTTACCTCTTGGTTCCAGGCTGAAAGCATTATAAAAAGTAGCTATCCTGCACACTGCACTCAAAGGCATATCTAATTTCTCATCTGTGTATCTCAAAACCGGTTCGTGCAAATAATTAAAAGTATCATTAGCTTTTTGAAGTACAGGGACTAATCCTCCTTCCGCATTTTTATATTCTTCAACTATCTTGTTCATTATTTCCATATCTTTAACAGAAATTTCTATTTTATCTTTTTCA
>JAUWTR010000226.1 GCA_030614645.1 Candidatus Aminicenantota bacterium | reverse complement strand
TTGGAATTTGCTGACCATAACAGAGTGTGCAGCCCTTCTTATACACTGATCAATCTTTATAAGGCCAAATTCCCTATAATCCATATAGATCTCTATCGCCTGGAAAACAAAACTGCTAGTTTTGAACTGGGGTGGGACGATTATCTTGGACAGGGAGTTATAGTGATAGAGTGGGCTGACAAGTTGGATTTTAAGGGGCCGGCTATTCGAGTATTAATTAAGGTTGGAGAAAATGAGCAGCGACTTATCAGCCTGGAGTATTCATAGAAGGGGAGCTCAGGAAAGCTTGCTGACTGCTTTTAGGAGCTTTTGGGTGGCATGGGAGATGTCATCTGCACCAAGAATTGCAGATATTACCGCAATACCGTCAGCTCCGGCTGCCATAACTTCTGATGCGTTGGAAGAATTAATCCCCCCAATAGCAAGTATCGGAATCTTAACCTGCTTGCGCATTTCCTGCAGGCCTTTAATGCCCAATTCAGGGTCCAGGTCTTTTTTTGAATCAGTGTAAAAAAGCGGGCTGGCACCCAAATAATCCGCTCCTTCAGTTTCAGCTTTGATGGCTTCTTCAACCGTATTGACACTGATTCCTATGATTTTGTTATTTCCCAGGATTTCCCGGGCCTGGTAAAGCGGCATGTCTTTTTGTCCCAGATGAACTCCGTCTGCTTTACAGGCTTGGGCGATATCTACTTTATCATTGATAATAAAGGGAATGTTATGCGGGCCTAAGCGCTTGGCAATTCTAAAAGCTAAGTCCAGAAATTCTCTAGCATAAAGATTTTTTGCTCTTAATTGGACTATAGAGGCTCCGGACTTTACAGCCTGCAGGGTCAAGGCTGGCAGGTCTTTTGCTGTTGTAAAATCTGCATCTGCAACCAGGCAGAGTTTCCAGTTTTTGATTTTCATATTTAATAAAATTATAACAGCAGTATCTGTTCCAGGCAAGGGAGTTGCAAAGGAGGCTTGTCGCCCCAGGAAGTTTGCAAAAATCAGGTAGTTCAGGTATAAAACACAAGGTAGAAAGGAGGAAAAAATGCAAACTTTATCTGAGTACTTTAATTATATTATGGAAAATCTTTATCTTAGGTTTATTTTTATCCTGGTCATTACTATTGTAGCGGCTTTCCTGATCAAATTGATCGTTAAGCAGGTTCTGAGGCCTCTGGCTAAGAAGACAAAGACAAAGATCGATGATATCCTTATAAATACCCTTTCAACAGTGATTTTTTATGTTATTTTCGCACTTGGTTTTAAAATAGGGTTTCAGCATTTCGAATTTAAATCAAGTATTTATGACAGCATAATCGACACCGTTTTAGTCATAATTGTTTGTGTTCTTCTCACCAGGATCATTAAAAACTTTGCTGAATACTGGCAGAGGGACTGGGCTGCTAAGACTGCCTCAACAGCAGATGATAGATTGATTCCTTTGGCAGAGAAGATAATAAAAGTTATTATTGTGGTTTTGGGGATTATATTTATTTTTGATTCCTGGAATATCGATATCAGCCCCTTACTTGCAACTGCAGGAATTGCTGGTCTTGCTGTAAGTTTTGCTGTAAAGGATTCTCTGGCTAATATGCTCGGAGGGCTGCAGCTTGTCCTGGATAAAACATTTAAAGTAGGGGATAAGATAAAGATTGAATCAGGAGAGATGGGAGTGGTTCAGGACATTGGTTTAAGGAGCACAAAATTGAAGACGTATGACAATGAAGTGATATATATCCCCAATGGATATATGGCAAATGCAAAAATAAAAAATTACACGGTCCCGGATTTGACTCTGCGGGTGAATGTAGAATTTGGGGTGGAATATGGCGCTGATCCTGAAGAAGTAAGAAAGGTAATCTTGGAGGCGATAAAGGGAATAGAGAATGTACTGGAGGCGCCTGCGCCTGGAGTTTCATTTTTAAATATGTCGGATTTCTCTTTGGACTTTGTTGCCCGCACATGGGTAGAGAATTACGGAGATGCATATTCAACAAAATTACTCATGACTGATGTAATTTATAATGCTTTAAACAAAGCTGGCATTGGAATACCCTTTCCAACCCAGACTATTTATACTAAGTCTGAGGATGAAGATAAGAATGTTAGATAGATGCAAGGAAAAAATCATTGAAGTTAGGGATTTTCCCAAGCCCGGGATAGGGTTCAAAGACATCACCCCCTTAATAGAAGATGTGGAATGTTTCCGTTATTTGATAGATCGTATTTCCTCCTGGGCGGAGAAAAAAAAAGCAGAAAAAATCGTAGGTATTGAATCGCGCGGATTTTTATTCGGGGCTCCTGTAGCCTATAACCTTGGCCTGGGGATGGGAGTTGTACGCAAGCAAGGAAAGCTCCCCCGGGAAACAGCTTGTGTAAAAGCACCTAATGAATATGCTGTGGAATATTTTGAAATGCACAAAGACAGTATTTCCTCGGGACAAAGGACCCTTATCGTGGATGACCTAATTGCTACTGGTTCTTCATCAATAAGTGCTATCGACCTAGTGCAGGAGATCGGGGGTGAGGTTACAGGGTTTGCTGCAGTAGTGGACCTTGTTTTTTTAAACGGGATTGAGGCTATTAAAAAGGCTCACCCTGAGGTTGAGATATTTTCTCTAATTAGCTTTAAAGAATAAGGGTCTTTTATGCAAAACTGGCTGAACCGGGTTTTTAAACTCAAAGAAAACAACACCACCCTGCGTACGGAAATGCTCGGAGGTACGACTACGTTCATGACCATGTCCTACATAATCTTCTTTCAACCGGCAGTATTGTCTGCCTGCGGAATGGACAAGGGCGCAGTTATGGTTGCCACCTGTATTTCGTCAGCTGTAGCTACTCTTTTAATGGGGCTTTTAGCAAAATACCCGATAGCTCTGGCTCCTGCTGTGGGACCTAATATCTTTTTTGCTGTGATTGTCTGTGGGACAATGGGCTATTCATGGCAGGTTGCCCTGGGTGCGGTTTTTATCTCCGGTTTGGTTTTTGTCCTCATTTCCCTTGCTGGGGTTTGGGGAAAGCTGGTTTCTGCCGTTCCTGATTCACTCAAATATGCAAATGCAGTAGGCATAGGGTTTCTGATTTCTTTTGTGGGTATGGAATATTGCGGCCTGGTAGTGGATACGCCGGGTGTTTTGGTAGGGATCGGGGATTTGACCAGCAAGCCAGTTATCCTGGCTTTGTTCGGAGTGATGCTGACAGCAGTTTTAATGGTCTTAAAGGTGAGGGGAGCCATTCTTATAGGGATTTTAGCAACCGCGTTTTTAGGAATTCCCCTGGGGGTGGTCCACTTCAATGGAATTTTGGCGGCTCCTCCCAGTGTTTCTCCCACTTTTTTTAAGCTGGATATTATTGGAGCTTTTCAGACGGGTCTTATTTCTGTTGTTTTTGTCTTCTTTTTTTTAGATCTTTTCGATACAGTGGGTACTTTGATCGGAGTAAGCAGTCAAGCTGGTTTTTTGAAAAAAGGAAAACTTCCCCGTGCCAATAAGGCTATGTTTGCTGATGCAGTGGGAACTGTAAGCGGCGCTTTATTAGGGACCTCGACTGTAACAAGTTATATTGAAAGTGCTACGGGGATAGCACAGGGTGCCAGGACCGGATTGGCCAATATTTTCACATCATTTTTCTTTTTGATAGCCCTTTTTTTCAGCCCCTTGGCTGAGATGATCGGGGGAGAGTATGTTTACAATGATATGATCTTGCGTCCGGTGATCGCCCCGCCTTTAATAATAGTCGGTTTTTTAATGATGAAAACTATTACTCGTATTGAATGGGCTGACCTTACCGAAGGTTTGCCTGCTTTTTTGACTGTGATTGTAATACCGATGACATTTAGTATAACGGAAGGGATTGCCTTTGGATTTATTAGTTACTCGATTTTGAAGCTTGTATCAGGAAAAGGGAAAGAGGTACATTGGATGATCTACTTGTTCGCTGTGTTGTTTATAATCCGCTATATAATAAGCTGATATGCTCCTCATTTGACACGGATTAACGCGGATAGACACGGATAAAGCTAAGATGTTGATTTCTTTTGCCAATGAATTGGCAAAATAAATCAATCCTTTATCAATTCGCTCTGCGAAGTAAGTTAAACTAAAGCTTTCTCTGCCTTTCCTGTTGTTTCT
>JAUWTR010000110.1 GCA_030614645.1 Candidatus Aminicenantota bacterium | reverse complement strand
TTCTTTTTATTGCTCATGTTTTAGGACCTGGGAATTATAATAGTAAAAAATAAAGAGATATTCAAATGACTTATAACAGGGATTTCCCCCAGCGAGGAAATCCCTTCCTGTCCTCACAACGCTCTCCTCGAGATTCTCTCGAGGAACCATGCCCGCGTTGTTCCGGATGGCTTTCTACGGGATTTACCAGTATCCAGACCAGCTCTTATACATCCATCCGTGTCCAATTCTTTTTCTTCACGTTTTACATTTTTTATAATACTATTAATATTGGATTAATCAAAATGAACTCTAAAAAGAAATTTGCAAGAGATTTTTATGAGATCCAGCGTAAACAATGGCAAAAAAGCCTCTTATTATTCCTGATCCTTTTTATATTCTATTTTTTCCTGGTAGGATTCGTGTCATTTATTTTTATTATAAGCTTAGGGTTGTTTTTACCGGGAATCTCTCTCTTTACCGGCAACAGCTTGCAATATTTTTTTCTTATAAACCTTATTCTATCCATAGTTGTGGCTGCTTTTCACTTTTACGATGCTCGTTTCCATGGCGCTAAATTCATCCGAAAACGGCTGCAGGCTGTAGACCCGGATACAAATGACCGGTATCACAAACAATTCATCAACACCATAGATGAGATGCGTATCGCTGCCGGCCTTCCCAGGGTTACTCCCTACATTATTCCTGCTTTCGCGATCAATTCCATGGCTCTTATTGAAGCCGACAAAACTCCAACTATTATCGTCACAGAAGGGCTGCTGGCTGAATTTACCCGGGACGAACTTCAAGCGGTGATCGCCCACGAACTGGCCCATATTATCAGGGGTGACACCTTTTATATAACCCTGGTGTGTTCGCTGGCTATTTTTTTTGAGCGGCTGCGTGAAATGGCCGAACCGCAGGACAGACCCATGGGTCAAATCGGCAAGGCTCAGAATACTGGAGGAGGAAATCCTCTGGTATATCTGGCGGCTTCCATATCATCTCTTTTAATGCATCTTTTAAGTACTCTTATCAGCCGGCAGAGAGAGCTTCTGGCCGATGCCACAGCAGTTGAACTCAACCGCAACCCTGCTGCTCTGGCCCGGGCTATATATAAAGCCCATGTTAAAAACTCTTTTATAGGAGATTTTAATCTTTCCTATAGCCCGCTTTTTATTGTGCCTCCCGAATCGAAAGGCATCTCGGACCGGTTGTTCAGCAGGATCTTCAATTCACACCCACCGCTTATGAAAAGAGTCCGGCAGCTGGCGGAAATGGTCCCTACATCTCCGGCAAGAATTATCGATGAGGTCTTGGAGATTAGAAAAAGGCGGGAACAAGCCAGGTCTATTCTTCATTCCAGAGAAGAGACATCCCCAGAAGGGCAGAAACCCCCAGCCTTATTGGATAACATTCAATCCGGAGAGGAGGGCATCTGGTCTGTCCGCAGCCCTAAAGGTAAATGGATGGGGCCTTTTAGCCTGGAAAAAATCCTTTCTTTGCAGTTTTTTACTCCCCAGATTTGGACAAAAAATATCCAGGAAGGTATTGAAGCTGCGGCTGGAGAGTTTCCTCAAATACGTACTGGTCTCAGAAATCTATACCATAAAAAACCAGTAAATCCGGACAGGTACAATAAATGCCCACGCTGTCAGACTACGCTAAAAGACACCTTCTATGAAGGTGTGACCTTAAAGATCTGCCCTTCCTGCAAAGGTAAACTTGTTGACTCATCTGTAATTGACCGAATCATCGCCCGCAGGGAGGTAGCCTTCTCAACCCATCTAGTCAAAAAAGCTGCTGCCTTTAAAGAAAATTTTTTACAGAATCCTGTCAGAACCCGGAAGCTCAATATGGAAAAATCTCAGAATATATTCTGTCCTATATGCGGCTCAAAAATGCTGCCCCGCCCTTTTACATATCAGTATATTATACCAGTAGATAAATGTTTTTCTTGCAACAAGACCTGGTTCGACCCAGATGAACTGGAGATCCTGCAGCTGCTTATCGAAAATCACTAATCCTATTTAACCTGAGCATTATATGCCTGCCTAAGGATACACAGATAATCTTCGATCCCGGCTTTACGGGGATTTGATGAATTGGAATTGTTTTGAAAAGATTTTTGGGCGATATCCTGAAAATAGCTTTCTTCAATACCTAGATCTTTAAAAACCGGGATATTAAGAACACGAGAAAGGTCTTTAATCTTTTTAATCAATCCCAGCCCAGCCTCATTATCGTTTTTCTTATCTATCCCGATCATCCGGGCTATCTCAGCATACCGAGCAGCTGAAACCTCCAGATTAAACTCCATAACATAGGGCAGAAAGATAGAGTTCGCCACCCCGTGCGGCACATCAAAAAGCGCTCCTATTGACTCTGAAATGCAGTGAACAGCTCCTACATCACTGTTGCCGAAAGCTATTCCCGCCAGCATACTGCCTTTCATCAAGCCCTCCCGGGCAGAATTATCGTTTTTTATATCTTTATAACCTGCTTCAAGGAAAGAAAAAAGAATCTGGGCAGCTTCAAGAGCAAATATATCCGTTATAAAAGTAGCAGGCTTAACTGTATAAGCTTCAATGGCATGAACAATAGCATCCATCCCGGTAGAAGCAACCAAAACCGGAGGAAGAGATGTCAACATATCAGGATCGACCAGGGCTGCAGCTGGAAACATTTCCGGTCCCTTAATGCTCATTTTAAATTTCCTTTCTGTATGGGTTCTCACAGAGACCCAGGTCACCTCACTTCCGGTACCGCAGGTAGTCGGGATCGCCAGAACCGGAAGCGGTGGAGATTTATATTTACTCCGCCCCTCATAATCCTCGATCTTGCCTGGATTAGTCCCAAGAAGTGCAACCGCTTTGGCAGCGTCTAAGACACTCCCGCCGCCCAGGCCGATGATGATCTCCGGAGAAAGGCTGCGCACAATATCCCCTGCTTTATTTACAGTTGAATGCCGGGGATTTGGTTCTATCTTCTCAAATACTTCAATATCCGGAAGCACATCCAGTACTCTTTCCACAAGCCCAGCCTTTCTTATTCCCTCATCAGTCACTAAAAAAGCCCGGGAAACTCCCAGGTCTTTCTCTACAATTTCTTTAAGCCCAGCAAATACACCAGAACCAAATCTTAAAAGAGTAGGAAGGTAAAATCTCATAACTTACTTTCTAAAATCAAGCGATTCCTGATTTGCCATATCCAGAACAGCTAAAAACATAAGCTGTGCCAGGTCTTCCATGATCTCTGGGGTGATGATCTCAATATTGTCCTGGGGGACATGATAATATGAAGTCGAACCAAAAGCACTCCAGGAGATGGAGGGGACTCCAGCCCACATAAACCGGGCAGCATCCAGACGGGGCCGGGCATTATTTGCAAAATTAGATGTACGTATGATCCTGTGAATATATTTTTCATTTGCCTTGCGGAAAAATTCCCAGAATTCAGGATAATTTTCTGCAGCCAGGGCGGATAACTTATCCCCAGCGCCTACTCCATCCATGTTTATCAAGCAAACGGTCTTGTCCAGAGGGAAAAGCGGATTTTCTACATAGATTTTTGATCCTACAACTCCCTGTTCTTCTGCACCGAAACAATTAAACAGGATAGTGCGGCGGGGCTTTACCGGGCTTTTGGAAAGTGCTTCAGCCAAGCCCATAATAACCGCAACTGCTGAGGCATTATCCTTAGCCCCGGGCATAATCTCATAACAGCGGCCGAGGTGGTCGAGATGGCCACCGATTATTATGACCTCATCCTTAAGCTGTGGGTCCGAGCCTTCTATCTTTCCGACCACATTATAAGCAGTACCATCTGCATAGTGTTCGGTTGTGTTTTTAATTGTGAAGACCTTGCCGGTTGAAAAAGACCGGGATTTAAGATTTGTCCTGATATCCGCCACCAGATCTTTATGGGTTTTCCCGGTTCCAGTGAAAAGATCATCTAACACAGTCTGTCCAACATGAGTATATATAAAGCCTTTGCTATAGGAATTATTCGGATTCGCAATAGGATAGTTATACAGCATGCCTTTTGCTCCATGTTTGACTGCATTTTCCAGTTTGTACTGGTGGAAAGAATAGGGGCGCCATTTTTTAAAAAGCTCTGCTTTCCCGGAAGGAACCGGCGCTTCTCTTTCCATTAAAACTATTTTTCCTGCAACATCCAGCCCGCTGTATTCATCAAATCCAAGCTCCGGGGCCGTAATGCCATAACCGACATAAATAACCTCTGCCGTGACCTCACCCGAACCTGATGTCGAACCGGGAATGAATTCATCTACATAGCGATAATATTTTTTTATCGTGTCATTCTTATGGGGAACATGAAGATAGGCATAGCAGTCCTTAAAGATAAGAGTATATGGATTGGAAAAGGACTGAAGATAGGTATTATTATCGCCTGCAGGAGCAACTCCCCATTTTTTAAAATGACTTATTACCCATTCGGCCGCTTTATTGTAACCTTCTGTACCTGTCAAACGTCCCCAGTATTTATCCGAAGCCAGTTCATCTACATATTCATATAGGGTCTGACTGTGAATAGAATGCACAATCTGGAGAAGCTTTTGTTCATCTGAAAGCTCCTGAGATCGACGCTGTGATAATCCAAAAGTCGAAGTAAGTAAATAAGTGAAAACAAATAAAATAAGGGCAAGCCGTTTATTTCGCATAAATTCCTCCTTTAAATTTATGGGGTTAAGCCTTTAAAACTTTTAAACTTAGATTTATTATCAAAAGAGCATATATGATTTTAAAAGTTTTAAAGGTCTGACCTCAAAATTTCGACTTAGAAGGCACACCAAACAATTGCATCCTGTTACTTCCTCTTTCAACTACATAGATCCTACCTTTTTTGTCAACAGTAAGCCCAACCGGATAGTTAAATTTCACCATGCCAGTCTCTGCTTCTCTAAGTTCAGATATTAAATCTCCGTTTTTATCAAACTTCAGGACTCTGTTATTTCCGGAATCAGCCAGATAATAACAATTTTGTTCGTCAATGCATATTCCTTTAGGATTGTTCAATTTTAACTCATTAAATTTTTCCTTCCCCAAGGAGGATAAGAATTCCAAATCTGATGAAAACTTTTGAACCCGGATTCTATCCAGAATAAGAAGTTCATTGTCTTGATTAAATGCCAGGGCAACAGGAGAAACAAAATTTCCATCCTCTAAGCCCGGTTTCCCATAGACCTTTTTTAAAACTCCAGTATGCAAATATTTTTTTATGCGATTGTTCCCACTATCTGCAATATAAATTTCATAATTATTGTTTACAGCAATTCCACTGGGATTTCTGAATTCATCAGGTTTTGTGCCTTCCTTCCCCCATTTCAGGAGGAACTGTCCATTCTTATTGAACTTCATCACGCAATGTTTTTTTGTATCTGAGATATATATAAATCCATTATTATCTACAGCAATACCAGTAGGCGCTTTTAACCCGGGAAATCCTCTGCCCCCAATCTTCCAGGATCTCTGAAGCATGCCGTTAGAGTTAAATTTTTTTACATTGACCTTACTTTCATCGATCACATAGAAATTGCTATCTGTATCCATAGCAATCCCTGCAGGCATCTCAAATAAGCCGGATTCCCATTTTCTTACAAATTCATATGTGTTCAGAAGAAGAACAGCATCTATCTGTAGGGGTTTGCTCCCTTCCTCAACTATCAGGCTTAATTCCGATTCGCTATAATTCTCTTTTTTTATACCTATATCGTGTTTACCAAAGGGCACATAATCTAAAATGCAGTTTGTGGTTTTTCCTGTATATTTCCCGTCAAGATAGACTTTCGCTTCATTTGGAATTGAGATTACTGCGACATTTATTCCAAGTCTTTCCAGGGAATAAACCTTTCGGAAATTTCCTGTTGTCAGAAATATGCTCTCTGATATTGCCTTATATCCATTCTTTTTAATCTCAATATCGATTTGAGGAGTCATTGAAGAATAGACTACTGGAGAAGATCCAATTTCTGATCCGTTAATAAAAATATCAGCAAGTTCCGGTTCGGTAACTACCTCCACAGAATATTCAGTAAGTTCGCCGGTATATTCTTTTTCAGCCTGGTTGATAAGACCGATTATTCCAGTATCAACAATATTGCGTGTTATCTCAAGTGCATAGGAATGTTCAACTTCGAACATATTCCTCATCTCTTTTAAAGCCGTATATTTCTTTTCTTGTTCCACAAAAGCCATACCAATCCATAAATAAATCTCTACAACAAGTTCCCGCTGTTTTATTTTGTCTGTAAT
>JAUWTR010000367.1 GCA_030614645.1 Candidatus Aminicenantota bacterium | reverse complement strand
GCCTAGGGCAGACTTGAGTTTTGCCCCAAAAATACCGGATAAGACCTGATCGGTTTGCTCTTGCGGTACATATTCTTCTTTCTTTTTTGGTTCCGGTATGGTTTTAATTTCTTCTATTTCTTGCTTTTTATCTGCTTTAATTGCAAATAAGGCTTCCATTTCTGATTCTTCAAGTTCGATCTGTTCTTCGATAATTCTTTTTTTCCCTTTTTTCTGGCGAGGTTCTTTATCTTCCTCAAGCGAGGGTTTGTGTCTTTTTTTCTTTGGCTTTTTTTCTTTTTTTGGTTCTGGCGGTAGTTCTTCTTTGGCTTTTTTCTTTGGCTTTTTTTCTATTTTTGGTTCTAATAGAGGTTTTTCTTTTTCTGCGGTTTTTTCAGGAGGTTTTTCTTTCAAAACGATTATTGGAGTTTCGACTTCCCCAACTGTCCCTATCGCTAGAAGTTCTTCTTCAATTTCTTGAGTTGAGGGTTCCGCTTTGACTGTCCCTGGAATTTCAACTGGTTCTTCATGATAGATTTCTTCGGGTTTTTTTATTTTGTCCTGATAGAGAAATAGGTCTTCTTTTTTTCCTGATACGGCAAATTCAGGAGATAGAAGTAAAGTCTTTTTTATGTTTTCCAGGGTAGTATGTTTAAGTATATCGACAAGATGATAAGCTCTTTGAACATGTAAAGCCTGAGTTTTTCCCTTCAAACCGAATGTTTTAAAAATGATGATCAATAACTCTCGAAGGTCGAGCTTGTCCCTCTGGTCATAAAGTGAAAACAGTTTCTTTAAAGTATCGTTTCTTAAATGAAGGAGTTTATTTGGAAGAGCTGAGGTTGATATTTCTTTAGTGCTTGTGAAAATATCTTTTTTAAAATCATATTTTATCAAGGGGGCAGACATTGCTTTTTTTGCTTCTTTTAGTCCAAAATCGAAGTTGATGCTGTCTTTTTGCGTTAAAGTCAGACTCGCGCCCTGGGTGACATTGTGTTGTTTGTAAAATTCTTGTAAGCCTATAAATAGATCGGACTTGGGATACAAATATACTCTGTATTGCTTTCCGCGCTCAGAATCTGTGAAAATGTATTCTCGGCTTGAGGATAAAGACTTGGACAGATTTGCCGGTATTTTTAATCCGCCAGAAAGAATTTCTCTCCAAGTCAAGTATATTTTTAGGGGGAATTCCTGCTGCTTTAGTAAATCTGATTTTGCTTCGCTGTCGAATTCGGGTAGCTTTGCTTGTGGTGCGGATAAAGGGATCTCTTGGACAAATGATTTGAGTGTTTTGCTGAGGATCCATTTACCCCAACCTGCTGGATAAACAAATATGAAACTTTTTTTATATTTTTTTTCCAGGAAGTGGTTTAAACTGAGGCAATAAAGATTAAAATCAGCCTGCGAAGGATTAATTCCCATAAATTCGCTGACTAAATCTGTAGTTGCAGCTGATTGTTTTGCTTTTTTTAAGGATTTTTCGATCTGTTTGATTTTTGTTTCTGGGATTTTGATTTGTTTTGCTGTGAGTTGCCATAGGTCATTCCAATGGAAAAAATCATCTGATTTTGATAGGGCTTTTTTCAGGGTTTTTTCAAGAGCCTTAAGATCTTTCTTCGTCATAGGCAATTCATGCAGTCTGGGATCTTCTTCTTTTTTTAAAGTCTCAGGTATCTGAGCTTTACCTCCCTGGTTACAGGGAAGCAGTACCTTGGTGTTTGTCTTTTTCATATAGTCGATATATTTACGATAAACACCTCCGCCGGTATAATCAACTTCCAACATTTCACAATTATAGCTCTCGTAAGGTTTTTTATTGATTATCTTAAGAACGACTTTTCCTTTAAAAACTTCTGTACCCTTACTGCTGACTGTGAGTTGTTCATCATAGTCCTCGCAGATAAGGTCGCCTGGTTCATATGTACAATAAGGATTGTATTTTTTTACCGCCTTGTTTAACTGACTGGCATTTTTTTTATAGGCCAATTTTGTTGCTAGTTCACGCAAATTGGGAGCGGTTTGTTCTTTCAGGAGCTCTTTTTTTATATATTGGAGCTCTTTTTCTGTTACTGAGGTGT
Organism: Candidatus Aminicenantota bacterium; assembly: GCA_030614645.1. GTDB lineage: Bacteria > Acidobacteriota > Aminicenantia > Aminicenantales > Aminicenantaceae > JAUVXM01. The sequence continues at coordinate 680 of JAUWTR010000367.1, read as the reverse complement.
TTTCGTTTTCTTTTGCCATTTTTATTTTTTACTCTCAAATAATAATACCATAATTGCTTTTTGAATATGAAGGATAGTTTCAGTTTGTTCGAAAAAAACTGATCGGTCTAGATCAGAGATGTCCCCGGCAGTTCCTATTCCACCCGGTTCCGGGAGGTAATTCATAAACTGAACGTCAGGCCCGGTTTTGGCCTTTATTTCTTGTAAGATTTGCCCCTGGGAAGAGAAGGAAGATGCGCCATAGGCAGTATAGACGACAGTTGCATCGCGGATAGCTTCAAAGGGATCTGATGTAAGCTGCAGTTCGAATCCAGTGTCTGCTCCGTCGGATTTTGCCTGCATTACTACTTCCTGTTGCGGCTCATAACCCTGGGGGGCTGCTACTGATATTCGAGCCCCTACTTTTGCTGCAGCATAGATCAGACTGTGGCAGAGGTTATTGCCTCTGCCGATAAAGGCCATCTTCATATTAGAAAGCTCTTTCCTGAGCTCCTTGAAAATAAAAAAGTCTGCTATAACTTGACAGGGCTGCAAGAGATCAGTTTGTATATTGAAAATCGGTATATGGGAGAAGTGAGCTAATTCCGTTACAACTTTTTGAGAAGGTATTTTTATGATGATTCCATCCACCCATATTTCCAGTGTTTTAGCAAAACTTTCCGGACTTTTCAGTATGTCCT
>JAUWTR010000263.1 GCA_030614645.1 Candidatus Aminicenantota bacterium | reverse complement strand
TAAGAATAACCAAAGCAGATAAAATTCTTAGCACAGAGGAAGTAGTGAAAAAATTAAATATTCCATGGAAAAAAGCTGCCAGCAAAACGCCCGTTATGGAAGCTTTAAATAATGATTTTTTATGGATATAAGCATTTCCAACTGTATAGCCCCAGATTGAAGAAAAAATTGTGTGCGTTAACGGTGAAGCAAAAGCACGGCCAAAAAGTTCAAAACCGCTCATATATACCAGATAACCCATGTTCTCGTAGCTTGCGAACCCAAGCGCAATTACAGATGCATAAATAATTCCATCTATTTTTTCATCAAAGCATTTAAACGTTGCTATGATGACTAAGAAAGGAAGAAATTTAAAAAACTCTTCCACTATTCCGGTGACACCGATACTATAAAAAAGGAACTGAATTCTATGACTTCCTATCATAAAACTGGGGTCATGCGGCAATCCTATAAGAGGAAGAATTGCATAAAACCTAGCGCAAGCAAAAGCAGTAAAAAGGCCAAAAATATATGTCAGGCCTAAATAGATAATTGGTTCTGGTCGAAAACGGTCTTTATAGTAGAAATAGAAAATCCAGAAAATTGCTGGAGCAATAATGGCTGAGAGGAAAATCCAGAGTGTCATTTAGATGAAGAGCAACTTCTTTTATTTCAGAAGATATAAAATGCGAAGTAATTTCCCGCCTCTTAATATGCTGACATTAAACTGACTATCATTTTTGAATCTATCAAACAAATCAAACATCATTGCCACATTATTCAACTCAACTCCATTAATTTCTTTTAGTATGTCATTCTTAACGATTCCTATTTCAGTTAAGATTGTATTCTCTGGGAAATTGAGTATTTTAAATCCGCTGATGTTCCCTTTAACCATATTTGGAACAAATTTTGTTTTTTCGATAATCAACGCCCATTCCTTCTCAAGCCTTCTCTCGATTTCAGATCTATTAAATTCCTTTCTTATTATATTTGCGTCTAAGCCAGGGCCCCCTATAGGTTCGTCTTTTGGCACGGGCAATTGAGCCGCATTAGGTTTTTTCTGAACCGGTCTTACAGCTTTGATCATGCGTCCTTTTCCCAGAATAATCTGAAAGGACCTTTCTCCTTTTTTGAGGATAATCCTGTTATCGAAAACTTGATGCAGGGTGAAGTCAAGAATTTTTTCTCCGATTTTTATTATGTGAGTTTTCCCGGTTTGTTTATTTTGTAAAGTAGCTACAGAGGAAGAAACGTCTTTTGATACCACAACTCCGATTAAGACCAGAGAGGGTAAACGGATTTCCTGCTCATTTGAAGCAGATATTCCCTGAGAGCTAAAAGAAATTGAAATAAAAAACATAAATTCAAACAAAAGAAGAAAAATAATCCAGAAACTTATTTTCTTGAAAAAATTCATTTTCCGATTAACTTGGCTATATTGAACAACATAGGATTTTATTTATTTTATTTTTATTAACTAACTTTACTTTGAATCTATAACACAGGGAAAGACCGAGGTCAAATGTCTAGATAAGCATGTGCAATTCTGTTATTAGAAAAGGTTTTGGGAAATAGCTTCGCTCCCCTTCAGATTTTTAACGCCATTCTCCATTCGCTCTTCTCGGCGGCTGCGTAACTCGCGCTGCTCAGACATACTCGCCGCCCGACTCCGTCGGGTTCCCTTGAAGAGCGAATTCCAAAGGCTAAATCTTCAATGGTCGCTCAACCCATCCCCGGATATTTTCTTTTGATGCCGTGGAACATGTCTTACACATATATAATAGAAGAAAATAAAATAATTAAATATTTGGAGAATTTATGAAAGTAGCTGTCTACTATAACAACAAAGATATAAGAATCCAGGAAATGCCAAAACCAAAAATTAAAGAAGGCGAGATTCTAGTAAAGATTAAAGCTTCAAGCATATGCGGCACAGATGTAATGGAATGGTACAGAATAAAGAAGGTTCCCCTTGTCCTTGGCCATGAGGCAACGGGAGATATTGTCGAGGTCGGAGAGGGAGTGAAAAAATTTAAGGCGGGCCAACGTGTCTTTGTGACCCATCATGTACCCTGTTATGAATGCAAATATTGTTTAGAAGGGAACCATACTGCTTGTGAGGTATTACATGAAGGAAATTATGATCCTGGCGGCTTCAGCGAATTTATTAGAGTGCCAAGAATAAATGTTGAGCATGGGACTTTTCTTCTACCTGAAAATATTAGTTACGAAGAGGGCACCATGGTTGAGCCTCTGGCTTGTTGTGTAAGAGGCCAAAAAGTGATTAATGTAAAAGAGAACCATACTGTTCTGATATTAGGTAGCGGAGTATCTGGATTATCGAATATACAATTGGCGAAATTAGGAGGAGCAAGAGTTATTGCCACGGATGTTGATGACTATAGGCTAAAAAAAGCAAAAGAGTTTGGCGCAGATGAAGTGATAGATGCGAGAGAAGATTTTAACCTTAAGGCAGAAAGAATAATAGTCTGTACTGGTGCTCTCCAGGCTGCTCAGCAAGCATTTAAATTTATAGATAGAAAAGGAATAATACTCTTTTTTGCTATTCCAAACAAAAATATTGAAATTCCGGTAGTTGATTTCTGGAGGAACGAAATTACTATAACAACATCATACGGAGCAGCTCCTGATGACCTTAAAGAATCATTAGAGCTTATTAAGAACAAAAAAATCAATGTTCATAGTCTTATCACCCATAAATTCCCTCTAACTGAAATAGCCAAAGGATTTCAACTGGCAGCTAATCCAAAAGATTCCTTAAAAGTTATTATCCAACCAAATCTCCTGTCCAGATAAAAACCTTTCGCTTTTTGGTTCTGTGCTTTGATATTTCATAAAAAGATTTTGCTTCCGTTAGTATAAATTCAAGACGCTGGAATGTAAACAAACGCATAAGTAAATTGACATCAACAAAAAATCGGAGATATGATACATAAAAAAATATAAAGTGAGAGAAAGAATGACCATTAAAAAAATCACGGCAATTTCGATTTTTCTTTTAACGTTTTCCATTCTCTGCGGACAGGAAGAAGAGGATAAAATCCTGCTTCTCAAAATCGGGGACAAAAAGCTCAAAGATAAAACAATTAACGTTTCAGCAGGAAAAATTTATTCAGCACGCGAAGGAAGCCATATTTCTTTTCAAAAAATGATTAAGGAGATGAAAGAAAGTGAATTCATTTATGTAGGAGAAACTCACAACAGCCTGCCTATGCACGATATTCAATCAAAGATAATTCAGGCATTATACGAGCAAGATAGAAATTTATCTATTGGCTTGGAGATGTTTCCTGTCAGTTTCCAGGAAGCTTTGAATAAATGGAGCATGGCTATTCTTTCCCAGGATGAGTTCATTCGAGAATCTCGATGGTATGTCAATTGGAATTTCAACTTTGGCTTTTATGAGAAGATATTTAAACTTGCTAAAAACAATAAAATTCCCCTATATGCCTTGAATGCTCCGAGAGCAATCATCAGAAAAATCAGGATGAAAGGTTGGCGTAAGCTATCAGAAGATGAAAAAAAAGCAGTTCCCAAGCCCGACGTCTCTCATGAAGAACACAGGGTCCTTATTCGAACGATTTTTGAGTCAATGGAACTCCCTCATAAGATGAAAGGTGGAGGTCTGGACATGGTATTCGAGGGTCTTTACCGGGCT
>JAUWTR010000356.1 GCA_030614645.1 Candidatus Aminicenantota bacterium | reverse complement strand
TGGTCTGAACTCAAAATAAAAGAAATGATCACACACCGATTACCCCTGGCTGAGACATCCAAGGGATTCCAAATGGTAGCTGCAGCAGGAGATTCATTAAAGGTTATTATTGAGCCGCAGAAGTAGTAAGCAGTTTAGAATTATATTTATATTATTTATGACTAGTAAGTATTAAGGAGGCTCATATGGACTGGGGAATTAAAAATCGTTTAGCTCGTATAATCAAACCACAGACTGGACGTACTGTGATGTTGGCGGTCGATCATGGGTATTTTTTAGGCCCGACAAAAAAATTAGAAAACGTAAGCAGGACAATTGAACCATTAATGAATTATGCTGATGCTCTAATGTTAACGCGGGGAATACTGCGTACCTCAGTGAACCCTGAAACCTCGGTTCCAGTAGTGTTGAGAGTATCGGGAGGAAGCAGTATTATCGGGGAAGACCTGTCAAATGAAGTTATAACTACCTCCATAGAGAATGCTATCAGACTAAATGTGTCTGCCATTGCGCTTTCAATATTTGTCGGTTCCGAATATGAAAGCCAGACTCTGGAAAGCCTGGCAGAGCTGGTAAATATGGGACAGGAGTTTGGTATCCCGGTACTGGCTGTGACTGCTGTGGGGAAAGAATTAGCCAAGCGGGATTCTCGTTTTCTCTCCCTTGCCTGCCGGATTGCTGCTGAATTTGGAGCAAGTTTTGTAAAAACCTATTACTGTGAAGAATTTGAAAAAGTAGTGGAAAGCTGCCCAGTACCCATTGTTATAGCGGGCGGGCCAAAACTTGAAACTGAGCTTGATGCATTTGAAATGGCACATGATGCAATAAATAAAGGTGCGGTCGGAGTTGATATGGGGCGGAATATCTGGCAGAATAATAATCCTGTGGCTATGCTGAAAGCTGTGAGAGCGGTTGTGCATAAAAACGCTTCTCCCGCCGAAGCTCTAGAGATATTTAATAAGAATAAGAAATAGCAAGGATACATTGATGAAAATCGCACTTATACAGCAGCATGCAACAAAAGACAGCGCCCAAAATATAGAGCGGGGAATTAAGGCTTTTCAGGCTGCAGCCGAAGCAGGAGCTGAACTTATAGCCTATGCGGAATTAGGTTTATCATATTTTCTTCCTCAGAATCCGGCTACTTCTGAATCTGCAGCCAAAGCAGAGAAGGTCCCTGGTCCGGTAATTGAAAAATTCCAAAAACTTGCTGCCCAGTATGGAGTAGTCACTGTTTTAAATGTATTTGAAAAAGCCGGAGATAAGACTTTTGACTCATCTCCTGTGATAGATGGTGATGGTAAGCTTCTGGGAGTTACACGCATGGCCCATGTTATGGATGGCCTGGGTTTTTATGAAAAAGGATATTACACACCTGGAGATAATGAACGATTCGTGTATGACACAAAAATAGGCAAAGTAGGAATAGCGATCTGTTATGACCGTCATTTTCCCGAATATATGCGAAACCTTGCGCTTCAGGGAGCTGAGATTGTAGTCGTCCCCCAGGCCGGGGCATTAGGAGAATGGACAGAAGGATTATTCGAAGCAGAGCTTCAAGTAGCAGCTTTTCAGAACGGCTATTTTGCAGCTCTGGTTAACCGGGTAGGTAAAGAAGATACTCTCCATTTTGCGGGCGGGTCATTTGTAGTCGATCCTGACGGCCGCCTTATTGCTCAAGCACCGCAGGAAGAAGATTTTATTCTCTATGCGGAAGTTGATTTAAAGAAAGTATCGAATTGTCCTGCAAAAAAATATTTTCTAAATGACCGAAGGCCGGATTATTACAAAAAGTTTTCCCTGCTTGATCAGGAATAATAATGAAAAAGTGGTATGTTATCAACACCAGACCAAAAAAAGAATCCCAGGTGGAAAAACTGTTTCAGGAAGGTGGTTTTGAGATATATAATCCAAAATATATACATGAAAAAAAGGTGAAGCCTTTTTTCAATGGATATGAATTTATTAATTTTGAATACCCGGAACAGTATCGGACAGTAAAGTATACACGAGGCGTAAAAAAGGTTGTTGGTAGCGGAGACCGGGCTGTTCCGATTCCAGCTGAAATTATAAAAGAGATAAAAGCAAGAGAGGTCAATGGTTATATTGAGCTGGAGAAATATGGAGAGGAGCCGAATACCGGAGATGAGATAGAGGTCATGGAAGGCCCGCTTAAAGGATTTAAGGGAATATTTAAAAAGGAGTTATCCCAGCAGGAAAGAGTGCTTGTTTTGCTAAATTATATAACTTACCAGGGACGGATTGTTGTTGATAAGAGAAAAATAAAAAAGATTTTATAGTATTTTATGAATAATTCAGGTTAATTACAGATAATTTCTTTTAATTTATCGATACCTATTTTTGCCCCACTTATAACCAGGACAACATTTTGATCCGCAAATTTTTCTTTATTTTTTAAAAAAGCTGCAACCGGCAGGGCTGCTGCTCCTTCGATCAGAAGGTAGTGTTTTATCAGGATTAATTTAAGAGCTGATTTTATTTCCTGTTCAGAAAGAAGGATGAATTTGTCCACTAAATCCCTGCATATGTTAAATGTGATAGTATCCAGTTCGATACCTCCGGCTGTTCCGTCTGAGATGGTCGGCAACGATTCTAGGTTAAGAACGCGGCCTGCTTTGATCGATTCATACATAACCGGGGAATTTTCCGGCTGGCACCCGATAATTGTAACATCTTTATTGCGAGTTTTTAGAAATCCTGCGATACCGGAGATAAGCCCTCCACCCCCGACTGGAGCGATCACTGTGTTGATCGGCTCAAGCTGCCGCGAAAGCTCTACACCTACTGTTGCCTGGCCTCCAATTATTTGGGGG
>JAUWTR010000163.1 GCA_030614645.1 Candidatus Aminicenantota bacterium | reverse complement strand
GATCAAGCCTTCGTCCGCAAAGCTGAAGAAGCAGTTATTGCCGATGATTATGTGATCAAGCACCTTTACCTGCATGACCTGGACGGCAAATACCAGCTCTTTGGTTATATCGCGGTCGCTCTCTGAAGGGGTAGGATCTCCTGAAGGGTGGTTGTGGACAAAGATTAAAGAGGAAGCATCGAATTTAAGGGCTGATTTGATGATCTCCCGGGGATAAACAGCGCTTGAATCCACAGTTCCTTCTGAAATTGTTTTTTCTTCGATTATGCGATTCTTAGCATCCATGAATAAAACTTTAAATTTTTCCCGCCTGGCATCCCGCAGGCTGTGGTAAAGGTAATCAAAGACCTCTTTGGAAGAATGGCATACTGGCCTGTTCATCATCCGTTCCCTGAGGTATCGGCGGGATACTTCTTGGATAAAACGGACTCCAAATACATTATGGGGGCCGACACCCTTGACTTTCTGGAGGTCGTCAGGGGGAGCTTCCAGGACACCGCTTAAGGATCTAAACTGCTTCAAGGCCTCTTTGGCCGCACGCTTGCAATCTTGCCTGGGAGTCCCGAGAGTTAAAAGAAGCTCGATTATCTCATGGTCCAGAAAAGAGTGCAGGCCGTTTTTTAGAAATTTTTCCCGCAGCCTGAGCCTGTGTCCTATCCTATCTTCAGTCATTGTATCTGCATATAAAAGAAGACGAACGAGAGACTGAAAAAATCACATGCATGGAAAGAAATTTATAATTGCAATGAGCCTAAACAAGAATCAGGTCAATTTGCCTGAATTATTCACGAGTCGAGGTTGCCGCAGGTGCGAGGCACAGCGGATGAAGGTGTGGTATTTCACCGCGAATCCGCTGTAACAAAGCAGATACGGTAAGATCGTCTCGCCTGAAAGGTAAAAAGTGCCGATGATAAAATTAGTTATTGTTTTATTGAACTCGACATCGGCAATTTTTATGAATGATTCAGGATGATTAAGAAAGCCGTTGGCAAGGATGAGCGGGCATGGTTCTTCTCCCTTAGGAGAAGAGAGCGCAGACTGTATCCGAGCAGATTTTCCACGCTGGGGAAAATCTGTGTGTTTTTGTATCAACTAACCTGATTCGTGTTTAAGTTGCAGCTTTAGCTTGCTTTATCTGCTTATGGATTGAGGCAGCAGCCTGGCGGCCGTCTCCCAGAGCTAGAATGACTGTGGCGTTTCCCCGCACTGCATCTCCCCCGGCATAGACTCCTGGGATTTGAGTCATTAAATTATCATCGACCTTGATCTGCCCCCATTTGTTCACGTCAAGTTCCGGGGCCTTGTTCAGAAACAAACGGTTGGGCATAGATCCCAGTGCTTCCACAATAGTCCCCATTTTCAAAACGAACTCGCTGCCTTCGATCTTGACAGGCCGGGGGCGACCACTGGCATCCGCATCTCCCAGTTCCATCTTGAATAATTCGACCTCTTTGAGCCAGCCTTTATGATCCCCGATAAATTTATTAGGCGAGATCAGTTCTTTCAGAATAACCCCTTCTTCTAAAGCGTGCTGTATCTCTTCGTCCCGGGCCGGGGCTTCTTTTTTTGTCCTGCGGTAGAGAATGTAGACTTTCTCAACTCCAAGCCGGAGCGCGCAGCGGGCTGCATCCATGGCGACATTACCCGCCCCTATAACACCTATTGTCTCCCCGCATACTATAGGAGTATCGAATTCCAGGAACTTATAAGCCTTCATCAGGTTTACGCGGATCAAAAATTCATTTGCAGAATAGACTCCCTTGAGGTTTTCCCCGGGAATCTTCATAAAAAGAGGGGCGCCTGCTCCCGTGCCTATAAAAATAGAATCATACTCGTTTCTTAGCTCGCTGAATTCAATATTTTGACCGACAAAAAAATCAAGCCTGATATCCACCCCGATCTCGTCCAAATAGGATATTTCATAATCGACTATTTCGGTCGGAAGGCGAAACGCTGGGATGCCGTATTGTAAAACACCGCCCGCTTTGTGAAGTGCTTCGAACATGGTGACCTGGTATCCGAATTTTCGCAGGTCAACAGCGCAGCTTATACCAGCCGGCCCGGAGCCTATCACCGCCACCTTCTGCTGCTTCTCCTCTATTTGGAACTTTTCTTTTATCCCCTTCATCCGGGCCCAATCAGCGACAAAAGCTTCCAGTTTTCCGATATTAATACCATGCCCCCTCTGATACAGGGGGCACACCCCTTCACATTGGGCCTCCTGGGGGCAAACCCGGCCGGTGATCGCTGGAATAGGATTGTCTTCTTTCATGATGAAAAATGCCTTTTCAAAATTTTCTATGGCGATCTCCCGGATCATTTCCAGGATCTTCATATTGATGGGGCAGTCGAGTTCACAGGGAATACCCTTACACTGTATACAGCGTTTGGCTTCTTTAACCACTTCCTCTTTACTGTATCCAAGGGGAACGGATTGAAAATTTTTAATCCGTTTTTCTGGGCTCTGCTCCTGCATTTGAACCCTGTAACCGCCGAGGTCAATTCTTTTCTTCTTCACTCTTTCTCCAAGGAAATTTTTTGATAATGTTCCACTGCCTGTTTTTCTTTTACTTTAAACATTTCCATCCGGCTCAGGACATCATCAAAATCCACTTTATGGGCGTCAAATTCAGGCCCGTCAATGCAGGCCAGTTTCATTACTCCATCTATATATGCCCTGCAGGAGCCGCACATACCCGTGCCATCCACCATTATTGTATTCAGACTGGCAATAGTTGGGATTTTATAAGGCCGGGTGACTTCAGCCGCAGCTTTCATCATCGGGATAGGGCCGATTGTGATCACTCTGCTGATACCGCCGGAATTCTTGTGTGCTTCAATCGTCTTATGCAGGACTTCGGTTACAAAACCATGATGTCCTTTAGAGCCGTCATCCGTAGCTATCAAAGTTTTTGTAGCAGCAGCTTTCATCTCCTTTTCCAGGATTAGCATCGACTCATTTCGGGCCCCGATAATAGCGGTTACTTCGTTTCCTGCTTTAGCTAGGGCCTGGACCAGGGGATAGATACAGGCTATACCAGTTCCGCCTCCAACACAGGCTACCTGTCCGAACTTTTTTATCTCGGATGGATTTCCCAGGGGCCCCACACAGTTTAAGACAGGGTCCCCCTTGTTTAGCGTGCTCAGTTCCATAGTGGTCCTACCTACAGCCTGGAAGATCAGGGTGATCGTTTTTGCTGCTTTGTTTACGTCAGCTACGGTTAAGGGAATCCTCTCTCCGGTTTCACTTATTCGTATTATCACAAATTGCCCCGGCTGGAATCTTTCTGCCACATGAGGAGCTTTGATTTCTATAAGAAAGTTTTCTTTGCTGAGGTTTTTTTTCCGAACAATGATGTGGTTCACAGCCCCACCTCTTCGGTTTCTATTGTTGCCCAGATAGCAAAATCAGGACAGAACATCTCACAGAGGCCGCAGTTTAGGCAGGCCTCAGGGTGGATTACCCGGGGGATAAGGTAGCCGCGAATATTCTTTTCATCCGACAGTTCGAGCACCTCTGCCTGACAGAGTTCTACACAAATTGCACAGCCCTTGCAGCGTTCTTTAAGAATAAAGACCTGGGCTTTTTTGTTTTGTGCTTTAATCGATGTCCTCCGGTATTTTGAATTTTCCTGTAATGATCTTTTTCTGGAGCCTGATGTCAAGGTTTTTTCCCTTTGCCCAGAAATTTATCTCTGAATTGTCATTATAAAACTTTATCCGGTCGACTGCGTCAAGGATCCTGCCGGAGTTGGCCTCATATATAAGGCAAGGGGAGATCACCTCAATAACGGCCAGTCCAGTCACAGAGAATGCTTCTATAAAAGAATCCTTCATCCAGCCTGCCTGCATAGGTGTCCACCGGGCAACAAAATCGGCCCCACTGTATATTGCCATACCCGGGATGTTAAAAGGCAGTTCAAACTTGCTGCCGGCCGACTTGCGCATAAATGGGGTCAAGGGAAAAGCCTTATCCTTACTTACAGCATAGATGAAATTGTTTATGAAGATTACGATCAGATTTTCACTCTTTTTTCCGGCTTCTATGAGTTGTTCCGCTCCGGATAAAAGAATGTCAGCATTATTTAAAAAAACACAGACTTTAAGCCCCGGATTTTTGTGTTTCAGCTGGATTGCAAAATCAACCACTTTACCATTGGTTATAGAATAGGATTTAAATCGCACGCTCTCAGCAATCTTTCCGGTGCAGCCGATCCCAGAGACAATCTGCATATCTTTTTTTAAGATGTCTGCTTCTTTAATGGCCTCAAACAGAGTATAGGCAGCAGTGCCTATGCCGCAGCCGGGACACCAGACAGTGGGAAATATTTCAGGATGCAGAAAGGAATCAGAGGGATGGTGGTTTCCCCCCTTTTCTTTGTTGTATAGTTCTGCCATGATTATCTGTTTAAAAACCTGCCTATTATTATCTCTTTTTTATTCCGGGTATCAAGGTTTTCAAAAGGCTCATTCTCCTTGATCACGGCATGGCTCAGATACAATCCCATCCTATCCAGAGTAATACCCGGCCCTTGTTCGGAGGAAAAATACATAAGACATGGGGAAATGACCTCTATAAAAGCCACTCCTTTATGAGCGAATGCTTCTTTTATGGAAAACGAGAGCCGGCGGCAGTGAAGAGGGGTCCATCTGGCCACATAGGAAGCTCCGTGTTCTGCTGCCAGGTGAGGGAGATTAAAGGGAGACTCCAACTCGCTCACTTTGGTGTATCTGATAAAAGGGGCTGCGTCAAATTTCCTGTGCTCTGCGAAAAGCTGATAGATATAACTGTTAATATAAATAACCACAACATCTGCTCCGGTACGGCACAGGGCGATCAGCCCATCAGCGCCAGATGCGAGCAGGTCATTATCGTTGGCAAAGACCACAACCTTAAGATCTTTGTTTTTCCGCTTAAAATCCAGGGCAGCTTTGAATACATCCTTCTTAGCCGCATCAACCCTTTTAAATGTAAGATAATCAGCGATCTTCCCGGTGCAGCTTATTCCGGAAGAAACCAGACAAATATCACCTTCTGTGAATTTCAAGCGTTGGACTGTCTGTAAAAAAGTATTGACCACCACCCCGATACCACAGCCGGG
>JAUWTR010000120.1 GCA_030614645.1 Candidatus Aminicenantota bacterium | reverse complement strand
AGCTGCGCTGGGAGAGCCTGAGTGAAGAAATTCAAGTATTGTACGATAATCTGCCACACTTATCTTTCTTCCCATTTGTGAGATTATTTTATCTGAGCCATGCTGAAGGGAAAGATGAAAATGAGCTGCTATTTTATGATTCGATACCAGACACTCAAGCAAAGCGCTGTCCATAAACCGCGGGTCAAGCGAGCTTAATCTGATCCTTGCCAGGTCTTTCATCCCGCTCATAGCTTCCAGTAGGTTAAGCAGCGAACTTTTTGGCTGCATATCCCGTCCGTAAAGGCATAGATGTATTCCGGTAAGAATGATCTCACGGAAGCCTCTGTTTATATACCCTTTGACCAACTCAAGTATCCTCTCCTGTGAATAACTGATGCTCCCGCCTCTTACCCTGGGGATAATACAAAATGTACACTCGAAATCACAACCATCCTGGATCTTCACCAAAGGGCGGGAACGATAGGGCTTAATAATACCCCCTTTGTTTGTATCCGCATGGGAAAGTATTCCCTCAGGGAGCTCAACTTTTTCCTGATTGGAATACACCTGCCAGGCTTTGGGAAGAACCTTTAATTCCTCAGGAGCCCTTTCAACAAAGCATCCGGTTACAATCAGCTTAGCCTCGGGATTCAGACGGGAGACTCTTCTTAGAAAACTCCGCACATCCCGATCAGCCCGGGAGGTAAGAGTGCAGGTATTTACTATTACCAGGTCGCTTTTAGAAAAATCTTTCTCGTATCTTAATCCTTTCCTCTGGAATTCATCCACCCAACAAAATGCTTCAGCCTGGTTGACCCGGCATCCAAAGCTTTGGATGGAGAAAGATGTCATAGCCTCCCTTTCACATCTTCCGAACTTTTTTCCACTTGAGCAGCCATTTCTTTACGGTAATTTATTAGCTTCTTTTTCAAAAACTCATCTTTCAGGCTTAATATCTGAATAGATAAAAGGGCGGCATTAGTAGCACCTGATTTCCCGATCCCCATGCAGGCGACAGGCACTCCTTTTGGCATCTGTACTGTAGAAAGGAGAGCATCATAGCCATTAACAGGTGATCCTCCCACAGGTACTCCGATCACTGGACAAGTGGTGTGGGAAGCAACCACTCCTGCCAGATGGGCAGCTTTCCCAGCTACTGCTATAAAGATTTCCCCTCCGTTTTCCTCAAAAGTCCGGATAAGATCTTTTGTTCTTTCTGGAGTCCGGTGGGCAGATGTAACTTCCAGGATAAAGGGAACATCAAAATCTTTAAAGACCTTAAGCGCTCCTTCTATTACATTAAAATCTGACGAACTCCCAATAAAAATTGCTACTTTATTCATTTCTTCTCCTTCATCATAGCCCCGATATCTCTCCGGAAATGCATGGCTTCAAAATCAATCTTATCCAAAGCATCATAGATCTTTTGCATAGCATCACCTAAGGTATTATCCGCACAACATACATTCAAAACTCTTCCTCCGTTTGTATAATAATTATTATCTTCCTTCCTAGTGCCGGCGTGAAAAATTTCAATACCCTCTATCTTTGACGCCTTATCCAGACCTTTGATAAGTTTCCCCTTTTCATATTTCTTGGGATATCCTCCGGAAGCGACCACTACACAGGCTGCAGCTTTATCATTCCATTCGATATCTTTATCCAGGATATTTTCTTCAATTGTCAATTCCATTATATCCACAATATCACTTTTAAGCCTTAACATCTGTGGCTGAGTCTCTGGGTCACCAAAACGACAATTATACTCTAATACTTTCGGGCCCTGCTCTGTCAGCATCAATCCTACATAGAGCACACCCTTATATTTCCTCCCCTCCTCCAGCATACGAGTGATAGTGGGAAAGACAATATCTTTAGCGACCTCATTGAACGTATCTTTGTTTATATAAGGGGAAGGTGAAATAGCTCCCATTCCTCCCGTATTTGGACCTTTGTCGCCATCATAAACAGTTTTATGATCCATAGTAGTAACAAAAGGACAAACTTTTACTCCATCAGAAAGAACAATAAAAGAAGCTTCTTTTCCTCTTAAAAATTCTTCGATCAAGATAAGCCGCCCCGCCTCTCCAAACTTCCTTTCAACCATCAGTTCTTCAACGCCCTTTTCCGCCTGCTTCAGGCTTCGACAAATAAGGACCCCTTTTCCAGCAGCTAATCCATCAGCCTTTAAAACAACAGGAAAAGAGAATTCACCTGAATTCAAGATCTTTTTGGCTTGTTTCGGAGAATCCGCAATCTTGAATCTGGCAGTAGGAATTTTGTGCCTCTCCATAAACTGTTTGGCAAAAACTTTGCTGCCTTCGAGTTCGGCTGCAATCTGGTATGGACCAAAGCACTTAAGATTATTCTGCTCAAATTCGTCCACAATCCCATGGGTTAAAGGCAATTCAGGACCCACAACTGTAAGATCGATTTTTTCTTTAAAGGCAAATTTTTTCAGTTCCTGAATATCAGTGGCCAGAATAGGCAGATTTTCAGCAAGACTCTCCATTCCGGCATTACCAGGAGCACAATAGATCTTATCAACCCGGGGGCTCTGTGAGATCTTCCAGGCCAGAGCATGTTCTCTTCCACCAGAACCAACTAATAATATTTTCATCTGCAACTCCCTTATTTTTTAGTTTACTAAAGATTTTTTGTCAGATTTTCCGCAAACGTGGCCCCAAAATCAGAATAAGGAAAAATGCTTTCTACTATATTTGCAGCAATAGGGACCGCTATTTTCGGGGGCAGGCAATAGTGCATTTTTAGGAAATTCTGCCGGAATTTCTTCACTTCCTCTTTAGTATTTTTGTTGTTAATGACCACATCGGCAATATACCCTGAAAGAACATCAAAATCTTTTTCAGTCATTCCAAACCTGGTCATCTCCTGTGTTCCCATTCTAATTCCGCTTGGTTCTAAAAAAGTCACATCATCAGGTACAGCCTGATAATTTGTCACTATGTTATTGTCCTCAAGGCGCCGCGCAATATCCATGCCATTGCCGTATTGATCTATCCGGATCAATACCTGGTGGGTCTCAGTAAAACCATCAGACTCATCCCCTTCAACAGAGACACCTTTATCTTTAAGAGCTCGGGCAAAGGCCTTAGCATTGGAACGTACTTGTGTTTGAAACTCTTCTTTAAACTCGTTCATCTCATACGCAGCCATTAAAAGTCCAAGCAGGGTCCCCAGATGATGATTACTGGTCGAGCCCGGAAAAGCCCTGCTTTTAATACTCAACCATAACTTACGCAAGCGACTTCCTTTGGGGAAATTCCCGGCAACAAGGCCTCTCTGAGGCCCGAAAAAGGTCTTATGCGTGCTTCCGGTTATTAAATCCGCCCCTTCTTCAAGCGGAGTCTGGAATGCTCCATATAACCCCAGAACATGCGCCATATCAAACATTATGACCGGAGGAACTTCCCAATTTTTTACTAGGTCAGACACAAACTTGATCGGCTCAGGATATATAAACATGCTCTTGCCGAACACCATAAGCTCCGGTCTGTGCTCCTCAATCATCTCTCCCATCCTCTCAATATCAGGTTTATAAGGATTTCCTTTTTGTACCGGAAAATTGACTACATTTTCCTTGCCTGTTTCCGGAGATTCGGCAACAAAATTAAAAAGCGCGCCCATTGGCTGAGAACTGAGGTGTCCTCCCTTGGTCAGGTCATTGTTCATAACCAGCTTCATCTTACGCATTGGCTGCCCTTCAGGGCGGCTGCGATTCAAAAAGCGGACCATACCTTTGAATACAACTTCATTGGCCATCTGGCCGCTTATAGTCCTCAATTCCAACTCACTGCACATAAAAAAACGGGATAATTCCTCTTTAACCTGGTCCTCGACCTCCTTAATAAAATCTATTCCCTGGTAAAAATATACTTCTTTGCCCTTCATAGTCTTATGTTCAGCATAACGCCCAGAAGGATCGGATATCTCACACATTTTGACCAGCAGCGAAGGTGTCGCTTCTGAAGGAATAAGGTTAAAAGATTCCCTCTGCCGCCATATATTATTCGCCTCTATTTTTTGGGATAAGGACTGAACCTTTTCATATAATGAAGTCATGAATATATCTCCTCTTACTAATGCTTTTTTCCTTCCATCTTTGATATTTTATTCAATCTTTCCTGGTGGCGGCCTGCCTCAAATTTCGTTTTAAGCCAGATGCTGACAATATGAAGCGCTTCATCCAGGGGGATGATCCTCCCTCCTAAGGTCAGACAATTAGAGTCATTGTGCTTACGGCTCATCTCTGCCATATAGTCATCGCAACACAGAGTCGCTCTGATACCATTATGTTTATTTGCCACAATAGACATTCCGAGCCCTGTACCACAGACAAGGATCAAGCGGTCACATTCTCCGACCTCTCTCCCTTTAAGTGCTTTAACAGCGAAATCAACATAATCAACCTTTTCACCTGGGCCGCAGCCGTAATCTTGAAAGGGAATATTATTTGCATCAAGATAACTTAAAATGCCATTTTTTAATTTAAAACCAGCATGGTCGGACGCTAATCCAATCTTCACTCAACCCTCCTAACATTAATGGATAAGCTTTTCTGCCTGTGGAAATACCTCAATAGCCTTTTGTATTAAGGGGTCGCTCTGTCTGAAAACCTTCATTCCCTCTTCGATGCCCCAGATTGAGGAGAAAATCTCCCGCTCAAGCTCACGCTTCAACTCATCCTTGGATTCCTCAAAATCCTCAGGCTTAAAAGAAATACCAACTTTTTCCAGATGAGCTTTAAAGTCCTCAAATACACGGGAATTTACTTCAAAACTTCTGTCGATAATTTTATCTTTCATCAATTCCCGAGAAAGAGACGTCTGTTTTTCAGCAAATTTCCTTCCATAAGAAAAAACCGCTCCCCGTAATAAAAGCATATAAGTCAAAGGTTTATAGGACAACTCCACTTTATAATCGGGAGATATTCCCCCCTGTCCCAGGACTTTTCTTCCCCCATCTGTGTACTTCACCTCACGCTCTTCAGGCTCATCTCTTTTAAGGCGGTAATCTTCCAAGTAAGTATAGTCACGCTGAATCGACCTTCCACTGGGAGTATAATACCTCGCTGTCGTTATGGCTACTGCTGCTTCCTTAGATAAAGGAAATATTGTCTGCACCAGCCCTTTTCCCCAGGAATCCTGACCGATTATCAATCCCCGGTCATGGTCCTGAACCGCACCACTTACTATTTCGGGAGCGCTGGCAGTTCCCTGGCTTATGAGAATGATCAAGGGAATATGCTCATACTGATTATTTTGGGAGGCCCGGAATTCCCGGGAATAATGCTTCTTTCTTCCCCGGATAGAAACGATCATATCTCCTTTGGGCAAAAATTCATCTGTGATCTCAAGCGACTGAAGAAAAGTGCCGCCCCCGTTTCCCCGGAAATCAAGGATCAGCTTCTGCATGCCGAGCTTTTCCAGCAAAGTCATTTTTTCGCGAAATTCCTTAGTTGTGGTCTCGGCAAAATTCCGGATAAAAATATACCCAATATTATCCTGGAGCATGAAGGCATAGGGAACACTGTAAAGGGGGATCTCTGCTCTGGTTATAGTAATATCCATGGGCTCATCCAGCCCTTCCCGGGTAATGGTTATGGTTATCTTTGTCCCTTTTTTTCCTCTTAATTTTTGCATCGCCTGGAAACTTGTTATGGGCTTAGTGCTTTCCCCTTCAATATGAGAGATCACATCACCTGGCTGGATTCCCAGCCGGTATGCCGGAGTGCCTTCGAGGGGAGAAATCACCTTTAGCAGGTCAGCATGTTTCTGGATCATAATGCCCAATCCAAAATATTTTCCTTTATAATCCTCTCTTAGGGTTGACAGGTTCTTGGGATTTAAAAAGTATGAGTGAGGATCGAGTGTGAGTAAAATTCCTCTTATCGATGAGAATGCCAATTCTTCATGGTCAACTTCTTTATAATAGTTTTCCTCAATAAGAGGAACTATAGCTGATATTTTTTTAAAAGACTGAGACCACACATCCTTATCCCATGCATGAGGTT
>JAUWTR010000386.1 GCA_030614645.1 Candidatus Aminicenantota bacterium | reverse complement strand
TGCGGTTGCTGCCTGGAGTGTTGGCATCGACAAAGAAGTGATAGCGCCCGTCTACATTGACTATTGGTATGACATATATGCAGTTTTTATCCACAAGTTTTGTCACTTCTTTATTTTTTCCGTATTTGGTCAGAGTAAAACCCGGTGAAAAAGGGGAATGGACCTTACTCGGCCAGGAGGGTATCGACAATGACGGAGACGGCCGGATCAATGAAGATTCCGAAGGTTATGTTGACGGCAACCGGAACTGGGGATTTGACTGGATGCCCCCCTACGTCCAGGCGGGTGCAGGTGATTATCCTTTTTCCGGTACCGGGATCAAAGCCATTGCCGAATATGTGCGCAAACGGCCGAATATCTGTATTGCCTGGGCCTTACACAATTCAGGCGGTATGTACTTAAGAGGACCGAGCTCAAAGGGATTGGGAGAATACCCTCCCCAGGACATTGCAGTCTATGATTATATAGGTGAACAGGCAGAAAGAATAACACCAGGCTATCAATACTTGATCGCCTGGAAAGACCTTTACACTACATACGGAGATTTTATCGAGTGGATGGTAGGCAGCAATGGTGCTTACGCATATGTGATCGAATTATTCCAATCCTCCACAGAGACTTTTAAGAGCCGGAAAGAAGAAAAAAGAGCCAAGCCTGGTACAGAAGAGGGCGGAATGCCTTTTATGGAAAACATAGACGTTGCCAGGGAACGTCTAAAATTCAGTGATCATCTGGTGCAGGGAGAGCTCTACAAGCCCTGGAAAGCCTATAAACATCCCACTTATGGGGATATTGAGATCGGCGGCTGGGTCAAATTCAGCTCCCGCCTTTCTGCTCCCTTTATGCTCAAAGACCTGGTCCACCGTAATGCCATGGCCATGCTCTTTTCCGCAAAACACACTCCGGAAGTCGAATTGGATGTTTTTAATGTAAAAAAGATCGAGAAAGGACTTTACAGGGTAAGGACCAGACTGCTAAATAAAAGAGCTACTCCTACCATGAGTTATTACTCTCAGAAAAAAAACCTCTACCCAAAAGATATGCTAAAGGTCTCAGGAAAGAACGCTAAAGTTTTGGCCGGCGGTACTCTAAACGATATCTACAGGGACCAGGTAACATATAAGCAGCACCGGCCTGAACTGCAATTTCTGTTTGTGCCGGGATTCGGAAAAGTTGAACACCAGTTCCTGGTCGAGGGAAAAGGAGAGATCACCTTAAAATACAGTTCCCGCTTCGGAGGCAAGATCACAAAGACGGTTGAGTTGAAATAAAATCTATATGGGGTCAAGTCTTCATATTCCACATTCGCCTCATATGAAACTGAAAAATATTGGAATGTGGAATATGAAGACTTGACCCCTTTTTTATAAATTAAGTTTTTTGCAGATTGAGCAGAAAAATCCGACATCCAGACCGCACTCCTTTAGCAGGCCTTTCTCAGCTGCCAGTTCTGCAGGAGTGCCCACTCGTATGACCTGCCCGTCCTTTAAAATCGCCAGACGTTGACAGCAGGCCATTACCGGCAATATCTGCTGGGAAACAAGAATAACGGTTGCGTCCAGAGATTCGATAATCTCGATTAAGTGTTTGACCATGGCCGGGTCAAGATTAGAAAAAGGCTCATCAAAAGCTACAACTTCAGGCTGCATGTCAAGGACGGTAGCCAGGGCCACCCGCTTTTGCTCGCCATAGGAAAGATGATGGGAGGTCTTGGCTTCAAAACCTTCCAGGTTCATATGTTTCAGTGTTTCTCTGACTCTCGCCTCTACCTCTTCTCTGCTCAAGCCGAGATTTAAAGGCCCGAAGGCCACATCCTCCTCAACCGTAGGATTAAACAGTTGGTCATCGGGATTCTGGAATACAAGCCCGACTTTCCTTCTGATCTCAGGGAGCGATTCCTTAATAACCGGTAGACCATCAATTTTAACCTCACCATCACCGGACAGAATCCCGTTTAAATGAAGCAATAGAGTCGACTTCCCTGCACCTGAGGGGCCAATAATCCCGAACCGCTCTCCGGAGCGGATTTTCAGGGATACGTTTTTTAAAGCAGAATCTTTGCCGTAGGCAAAGCTTAAATTTTTGATCTCTACTGCAAAGGAGTCAGGCATTTTGACATTTTCCATTATATAAATACCCTTACCACAATAAAACACACCAGCATTATAAACGCAAATACTACATCAGCCAGATTAAACTGCAGTCTAAAAAACTCAGGGAAATCCCCTTTAAAACCCCGGGAAAGCATGGACTGGTAAACTGTGTGGGCACGTTTCCAGCTTCTTAAAAATATTTTAGCAGTCTGATTGCCGTATACTTTAATACGTCCGCTCCGAAACCTGCCGGGGGAACGACTGTCCCGGGCCCGGTTTGTTTTCAGCCTTTCATCATTGATTATAAATATATAGCGGTACATAAGAGCCGACATCATAGTTAATATATTCGGCAGATGCATTCTTCTCATCCCCTTCAAAAGCCGGTGAAACTTGTCTGTTGAAGTTAATAAGACCAGCAAAAGGATGGCAGCATAAGCTTTAAGAAGAATAGATAAGGAAAATAAATACACCCCTATGTTAAGATTCCCGGAAGCACTTTCACC
>JAUWTR010000028.1 GCA_030614645.1 Candidatus Aminicenantota bacterium | reverse complement strand
TTTCTTTTGGATAATTGGGGTATTGACGCCGAAAAGCCTCCTGCTGACTGGGACACAAAACCACCCCCACCGGGGCTTTTTCAAAACCCTGACATCGATACAAACTCAATAGATCTCCCCTTAAGCTCTTCATTGTTAATCCTTTCTATACTTCAAAACTCTTTAGGGCAGTTTCCATATTTCACTATAAGAATTTGGTTTTTCTGTTGATGATGATTTATCCTCAATCTCATCAAATTATCACCCTTTGAGCTGCCTCATTAAAAATGATAAACAGAAAAACATGTCTAGTCAATGAAAAACAAACAGGAAAAGGGAAATTTCCTTCACCGGATTACGGCTTATAGTTTTTTACGGAGTCATGGTGTCACGGATTTCAGGTATTGTTTTAAAAACATTTATTTAGTATTCTTTGTACCTTAATAACGATTAAAAGCTATGAATGAA
The DNA here is from genome assembly GCA_030614645.1 of Candidatus Aminicenantota bacterium. GTDB lineage: Bacteria > Acidobacteriota > Aminicenantia > Aminicenantales > Aminicenantaceae > JAUVXM01. The sequence goes on along the minus strand of JAUWTR010000028.1, from coordinate 9,335 downwards.
TTGATGGTGGACGGATATTTTGGAAAAATACTCGAGATTGATCTTTCTGCGAATCGAGTAAGGACAAGATCAATAAGTCCTGATCTTATCAAAAATTACCTGGGCGGACGGGGTCTTGCTACCCGGTTGTTTGTTGATGAGATCAATGCTTCTTGTGATCCTCTCAGTAAAGACAATGTTCTTGTTATGGCTGCTTCTCCCCTTTTGGGAACTAAAGCCCCAACTGCCTGTAGAGGTCATATGGTCTTCAAATCCCCTCTTACCAATATCATCGGGAGCTCTAACTGTGGAGGATCCTGGGCCCATGCATTCAAGTCCACAGGATATGATGCTCTTATTATAAAAGGAAAGGCATCAAAGCCTGTTATGGTGAATATTGTTTCTGATAAGGTAGAGATCGTTTCGGCTGAACATCTATGGGGGCTTGATGTTCATCAGACGACAGATCAATTGACTAAAAATTATGAAGATTTAAAAACCCCCAGGATTCTTTGTATTGGCCCGGCCGGTGAAAATCTGGTGCGGTTTTCTGCTATAATGAACGATAAAAACAGATCTTACGGCCGAACAGGTCCGGGAGCCGTGTTCGGCAGTAAAAAATTGAAAGCCATCCGGGTCTACGGTAACTTCAAAACCAATATTAAAGACAAGGAACAATTCCAGACAGGACTCGAACAGGCCCGCTATATGATGAAAGCAGCCCCTATCACAAAAAGGCTTCTTCGGGAAATGGGAACAGCCGGTTTGGTTAAACTCATCAATATCATTGAGATGTTGCCGCATAATAATTTTCAGGATAATATACATGAAACAAAAAAACTGGATCAAATTTCCGGTGAGACTATACGCAATAAAATTTTGATGAGGCCGGGCGGATGTTATGGATGCCCGATAGGGTGTCAGCGCCATACTAAGGTGAGAAATAAAAAAGGAGAAGGCCCTGAATATGAAACCGTTGTAATGATGGGCCCTCAATGCGGGATATATGCTCTTGAAGAGATCACCCGGGCAAACTATCTCTGCAATGAACTCGGATTGGATACCATTAGCTTTGGAGGCACGGTGGCCTGCGCCATGGAGCTTTTTGAGAATGGAGTTTTGAGCCCTGCTGAAACCGGTGGTCTCGATCTTCGTTTCGGAAATAAAAAGATCCTTGAAGAGCTTGTGAAACTTGTTGCTTATCGCAAAGGAATCGGTGACAGGATGGCTGAAGGGTCACAACGCCTGGCGGAATATTATCAGAAACCGGAATATTCCATGAGTATCAACAGTCTGGAAATTCCGGCATATGATCCGAGGGCTTCCTATACACAAGCCCTGGGATATGTCACTTCTCCAACCGGAGCCTGCCATCTACGCGGCGGGTATGCTGCCTCCTTAGCCTTTTTTGGGGGAACCAAGGAGATCCCCCGATTCAGCCTTCTGCAGTCACCCATCGCTATCAGAAACATGCAGGATCTGGGGATAATCCAGGACAGTCTTGGAATATGCCGTTTCACTGGTTTTGCCTTCTCGACAGAACCCTGGTCACGCATGGTAACAGGTATTACGGGCATAGATTTTTCCACAGCAAGATTAGAAGAGATCGCAAACAGAGTAGCGGCATTGGAAAGAAATTTTAATATAAAGGCCGGCATAACCTGTGAAGATGATATGCTGCCGGAACGATTCAGCAAGACAAGCATTCTAGTGGGAGGGGAAAAAAGAAATATTCCCGCCGAAACAATAAACAAGATGAAAAAAGAGTATTATGAAGTCAGGGGATGGAGCCGGCAGGGAATTCCCCAGGACAATTTAATTAAATAGTTAAGGTTTTAGAATGAGTACTGAAAAGTGGAAAGCAAAAAAAGAACTTTTCCCTTTGTTCAAAGCCATAGGCCGTGTCCTCCTGCTGAATGATATGGAAGACAGCCATAGTGGTAATATTGCTGTAAAATGGAAAGATAGGGAGGGAAGTGAATATATTGTCATCACCTCAACCGGGTCTCAAAAAGGAGACCTTGATCTGAATCAGATATGCCAGCTTTCAACTTCTCAAACAGATTTTGGATACTATAAGGCCTCTTCAGAAGCAGACATACATGCCGGGATACTTGCACTCAAAGGAGTTTGCGCATCCATCCATGCCCATACCAAGGACTTGACCATTGTCACCTTCGATGATAAAGACAAACCCAAAGATCCGGATCCCTTTTTCCCTATCGACCCTCTTGGATTTTATCATTTAAAAGGGAAAGTTCCTGTGGATTGGGTCGCGGTTCCAAGTGGTTCACCTGAAATGGCAAAAATAATTCCGGAACGGTTAAGTTCTTTCCCTGCTACAGTCATTCAGGGACACGGTACTTTCACAAAAGGAAAGAATTTGAACGAAGCCCTTCTTTTTGCCTGTATAGCCAATCATTCAGGTTATATCGTTTCCCTTGCCCAAAAACTGGGAATAGATGTTGAAGGTCTCAGGAAAAAAATTAGATCAGATCCGGATTTGTGTTTTTTTTATCCTGTTGCCAAATATCCGGCTGACGGGCAAAGATCTTCAGATATACATGGAGAAGATGAGATAATAAAGGAATTTAAAAAAACCGGAGCCAGAATTTTCGAATCCCGTCTTTCTCCTTTTCATACAGGATCAATATCGATCCGTGGAGTAAAATCCATGTTTTATTCTCCCAATGGATCGATGCCAAGAGAATTAGGCGGACCAATCGTAGAAATCCCCATTTCTTTTAACAATTCAGATCCTTCTGAGCTCAGGATACACAAGGAAATTTATCATAATAGCAATTTCCAGACAGTGATCCACTGTTATGTACCTGAAGCTGAAGCTATCTCCCATTTCACTTTTCCCGGCGAAGACCATACAATAAAACGTGTTGGTCCCATCGATGCAGAAGGCAGTTTTCTTTACCTTGTCATCCCGGTCGTTCAGCCGGATGTTGACAGTAACACCTTGATCAAGCTTCTTCACGATTATAAAGTCGTCATAATAAAGGGAGGCGGAGTATGGGGAGTTGGAGCCCAATCCTTATCAGAAGTCCTGCATCACCCCTCTTCTGTTAGAGAAATCTGTCTTTATCTAATAGGTGCTATTGAAAGAGGATTGGATGTAAAAAAATTGGAGCCGAAACAGGCAAAAAGATGGTAACCCATTAACTTTTTGAACGCTTATTGGTTACATCGTTCTCATATTGTTTTATTTCGCTTATCCATAAATCGGCCGGGGGAACAGCCATTTTTAAACAGTAATAATCCCATACTGCGTGAAAGGGCATGGATTTATTTTCTTCCAGAGTTGCCAACCTGTAAAAATTATCTCCTGTTTCCTCTGCCTCCTTAAGTATTTGATGGGGCTCAAGGAGTGCCAGGAGAAAAGCCTTCAAAACTGCCCGTGCTCCTATCACCCAGGCTCCTATGCGGTTGATGGATGCATCGAAAAAGTCAAGCCCAAAATGCATTCGTGACAGAGCCTTGCCCCTTACGATCTCTTTTGCTATTGATCTGACTTCATCATTTAATATCACAACATGGTCACTGTCCCATCTTACACCCCGGCTGATGTGAAGAAGCATTTCGTCAAAGAACAGCAACACGGACGAAATTTTATCCGCCACTGATTCAGTCGGATGAAAATGCCCGGTATCCAGACAGATCATTTTTCCCTTTGTCAATGCATATCCCAGGTAAAATTCATGGGAGCCGGCTACAAAACATTCACTCCCAATACCAAAAAGTTTACTTTCCAAAGAATCTTTCATCTCTGTTGATGAGTATTCATATTCATATATTTTGTCCAGAGATTCCTTCAGAAAAGACCTGTAGGTCCATCCCTCTACTGTAAGATCTTTTGATCCGTCAGGAATCCAGAGATTATGTATGCAGGGGCTCTTCTGTGATTTTCCTATAATAGAACTGATTTCCCGGCATCTATGGACATGCTCTATCCAGAAATCCCGGATTCCCCTATTCTTACTGCTCAAGGTGAATCCGTTATTTGCTTTTGGATGGGAAAAACAGGTGGCATTAAAATCCAGTTTTAATTCCTCCTGAGAAACCCAATCGATCCAGGTTCTAAAATGCTCCGGACGTATCTCATCTCTATCCACACTTTTCCCTTCAAATTCACCATAAATAGCATGAAGATTCAACCTGTGTTTTCCTGGGATCAGAGAGTAAGCCTTTTTCAGGTCCATCCGTAGTTCTTCTGCATTAGTGGCCTTCCCCGGGAAGTTTCCAGTAACCTGAATTCCTCCACCTGAAAGAGATGCATCGGGATTTTCAAATCCGCATACATCATCCCCCTGCCAGCAGTGAAGAGAGAGCGAGATGTTTCTCAATTCAGCTAATACCCGATCTGTATTTACACCCAGTTGAGCATAACATTCCTGAGCTAGTTTGTAGGCTTTCTCCATTTTATTAAAATCTGTCAATTTTTTCTCCTATGAGGTGATTTTTTTCTAATATTTCCAAAAAACGCTCATAAGCCGTGTTCCATTCATTAACTTTTCGCGGTTCATAATGCTTGAGTTGGAAAGACAGTCTTGAGATTCGGCGCATTTCCTCATGGTTTTTAAGAAGTCCGGAGGAAAAGGCTTGGACCAGGATATTGCCGACCGCCGCAGCTTCTACCGGCCCTGCCAAAACCGGTATTCCTGTAGCATTTGCTGTGAACTGGCAAAGCAGTTCATTTTGAGAACCGCCTCCAATTATATGGATCCTGTTTATGGCCTTTGGTGATATCTTTTTTATCTGGGTCATAACATAACGGTATTTTAATGCAAGGCTTTCCAGAACACATCTCACAAATTCCGCAGGGGATTCCGGTTTTGTCTGCCCTGTATTATTACAAAATTCACATATTGCCCCTGGCATGTCCGGAGGAATTAAAAATCCTTTCCAATCAGGCTCGATAAACCTTTTAAATGCAGAAGCACGTTCCGCTCCCCGGAGTTGTTCATCATAACTGAGATTGTGATTTTTTTTCCAGGATCTCCGACACTCCTGTAAAAGCCAGAGACCCATTATATTTTTAAGCACACGAAAGGTTCCTTCGATGCCCCCTTCATTGGTGAAGTTCAGCCTCATTGCCTTTTCCGTGATAATAGGCTCAAATGTCTCTATCCCCATGCAGGACCATGTCCCTGAACTTATGTACGCCCAGTTATGCCCTTCACCCGGGACAGCAGCAACAGCCGAGCCGGTATCATGCGAAGCAGTGGCGACTACCGGAGTATGAGGCATTTTCGTTTCTTCAACCACAGAATCTCTTAATTCACCGATAATCGTTCCCGGTTGGACAATCTTTTGCATGACAGACCTGGAAATCCCGATGGCCTCAAAAAGCTCCTTTTCCCAGTCTTTTTCTACAGGGTTATACAACTGAGAGGTGGTGGCTACTGTAAATTCTGTTGCTTTTTCACCGGTGAAAAAAAAATTGAACAGGTCCGGAATAAAAAGAACATCACTCAATTGGTCCAGTATCGGAGATTTATTTCTTACCAGAGCATAAAGCTGGAAAAGAGAGTTGAACTGGAGAAATTGAACTCCTGTAAGGCGATATATTTTTTCACGGGGCAAAATTTTTAAGAATTCTTCCATGATTCCATCAGTGCGTGAATCTCTGTACGAATAAGGAAGTCCCAGGATAGAATCTCCGTCAGATAAAAAGCCGAAATCCACACCCCATGTATCGATGGCAAGGCTCTCAGGCTGCACTCCTTTATCTGAAATGCAAACAACAATCCCTTTTTTCATCTCTTCAAAAAGGTCGAAAATATTCCAATGAAGATGCCCGCATATCAGGACGGATCTATTGGGAAAGCGGTATAACTCCTGAAGATGCAGTTTATGGTTTTTTATTTGCCCAAGTATAGCACGTCCGCTTGCAGCACCCATGTCAAATGCCAGGAATGAATGATGGCTCATTTCCTTTTACCTCGGATTTTTCCAAATTTCTACTGCATTCTAACAAACTATCGCCATTCAATCCAGCCGATTTCTTTTACCTGACTATTCATAAAAAATGTCGCTGGATGATTTTACCATCTGCAGTAACCTCGCCTCGTGAATAATCCAGGATAAAACATTTTTTTACTGTATTGAAGTTTTTTTCTCTCCTGCCCCTTCCTGTTTGCGCTGTGAATATTTAAAAGATCCTGTTGCCATCGATGTTGAAAAGCCTAGGTTTTCATGGATTTTAAACCATACCTATCCTCTTTTCTGAAGGGCGGTTTAAAACCGGATTGGCAGGGATAATCATGGTGGATGAAACAAAAACATCGATAAACATCAAGTTGGGATCCGGCCGCTACTCTTTTAAATTGATCGGAAAATGATTCTGCTAATCTCGTTTATTTTGTGTTTTGTTTCAGAATATCCCCCAATATGTCAGGTTTTTCCTTTGTTTCCTGTTCTTTCTTTTTTTTCATTGTCATCCATAATCCGCCGAATATGAACCAGGAAATGGAAAAGATCAGGAACAATGTTTTAAACAGATCCTCACCAATCTTACCAAAAACATAAAGGGATGGTGAAGCTATACATAAGGATAAACTGACCAAAGCCAGCACTGCAAACAGAGTGTGCATCATCTTTTCTCCTCCTCTTCCTGGTATCTTATTTGTTTTCGACCTTTATGGAGTTTACTAAGTAGAATATAAGCAAACAATGCTAAAAAATAGCCCGGAAGCCAGCGAAAAAAAAGATGAAACGGCATTAATACACAGACTATCATTGTTCCTGCCCAGACTATCAATGCTCTCCAGTTAAACATTTGCTTGTTTTTTTCGGTCCGGTACTGTTCTATATTTAATAAAGGAAATATCCAGTGTTCAGCAATAACGATTGCTCCAATAGGCATAAGAACCAGACCGTAGATCGCTACATAATCCAGTAGTTTCATGAAAAATATTGGAAAACAAGACAAGGCAGTTGTGATCATGCCGGCTGATAAAGTAACTTTCCATCGTGGCCAATTGGGAGTTACTGCCTGAAGGGCAAGTCCAGCCCTGTAAAGAGTCGGGTTTGCTGTCGTCCAGCCTGCTAAAAACACACCGGCTGCTCCTGCAAGACCGACAGCTTCAAAAGCCATAAGTCCCGGATGCATCTCCCGGGCTACAGCTGCAACCATGATGCCGGAACATATCCATGCAAGGAAATGACCGAGATACATCCCAAAGGCTGAATAAAAACCGTAAGTCCATTTCTTCGCATATCGAAAAAGCGCCATATCGGAAAGGCCGACATGCATTGCCAGATTGCAAAACCAGGCAAAAAATATCACATGCCAAAGAGAAAAGTTTTCTTGACCTGGTGCAGCAATACCATTCCAGATCTTTGTCTTAGCAATTTCCAGGAAATTACTCAGATCGGAATGAACGCCCAAACGCGGAAGCATGGCCAATGCTCCAGCGATAAAAAGAACAAATATCCACGGAGAACAAACCTGAGCAAACCTGCTTAATTTTTCAAAACCCAGTACAGCAAGGACAGTAAATATCATACCTATGGCAAAGGTCAACAATACCCATTCTATGCTGTTGGGGACAATATCCGTAAGAGAGGGAATTTGAATGCCTAAAATGAATCCCACTGCTGTTGCTGATACTGCGATCATCGCTCCGGCAAGTATGCAGTACAAAAGAGCATTTGCCGTATTGTAGATAAAATTAAGCCCGGGACCTGCGATTTTTTTTAGATACCAGTAGAGAGTTAATCTTGTCCTGGTAGCAATGGGAGCACATAGAAACGTCCAGGAAAGAACTGCCAGCATATTTCCAATCAGTAATCCCACTATAAGATCTGCGAACTTTACTCCGTGGAGGACAAAAAAAGCCCCGATGACAAATTCTGTAGCCGCAACATGTTCCCCCGCAAAAAGTCCGGCGAATTTCCCTCCGCTCTGAAGACTTCCTTTTGTGACCGGTTCCCGGTCGAATTCATTCAATTCATCCATGCGTGAAGTAAATAAAGCTAATCGACCTGACATTTTTATATCCAAAATAAAGTTTATTAATTTTAGTTTTTTAATATATACATTAAAATCAAAATTGTCCAGAAAACCATATGCTACGGCTTTTAAGATTATTTCTTAGATAACCAACTGAACTGCCTCATTAAAAATGTCCTTTATTTATTACTATTTGTATTTATTACTTGACAAATAGTTTAATATTTCTTACAATATGTTTGAAATATATTACAGATAAGGTCAAAAACGAATCCATTGGAGGATAACATGACACAAGTAAAGAAAAGAGTGATAATGTCTCTGGGGACGAAGTGTTTCAATCCCGGGAATAGGACGCTGACCATGAGCGCGATAAAATCTGCTATTTTTATCCTGCTCCTGCTGCTGTTTCTTTCCATCTCATCTTTTCCCTGGTCAGATCAGGAGCAAAAATTTTTTTATGCGATCGAGTCCCAGGGAATTATATGCGGTTATTCGGAGTTCAGCCTCAATAAGCAGACAAAAGCCGGTCAGATAATTCTGGTGCTGGATCACAAGCTCTTGATGCAGAAATCTGGTCTGGGCACCTCATTCACAACGGAATTTTTTACAAAAATCCATCTCGACCCAGTGACCGGGCATTTCTTTTTTGCGGAATCGAGAATCGAACAGGGCTCCCTGAAACTGGAATCAAAAGTAGTCATTGAAGGCCAGACCGCATATATCCATTCCGGACAGAAGGGACAGATTAGAAAAGTTGAATTCCCTCCGGATGTACTGCTCGAAAATCCCCTGTATTTTCCGCACCTTATCAATGATTTTAGAGGAAAAAGCCCTCAAGCAAAAAAATACCAGACATTTGACCCGAGGGACGAAGCAGTCCATGAGGTGACTTACACCAAGCTGGCTGAAGAAAAGATCAATCTGATGAAGAGAGAGTACGATGCAGTTATTTTGGACAGGTTGAATCATGTTACCGGAGCGAAGCTCAGGATATGGATAAATTCCGAAAATGCCCTTCTGCTCAAAATCAAGTGGCACACACACACTCAATTTTTAGCCGACGCTTCCATAAAAGAAAATCTTCAGCATGTAAATATTGACAATCGGATCATCGCTAAGACCGGAGTGAACATTGGAGACTATAAGGCAATTTCCTTCATGAAGGTTAAGGGTACACTTGAACCGGTCGGCAACTGGATCACTGTGAAGAGCCTCAATGTCCCCGGCCAGAGCTTTCAAGGTACGGTCGAAAATAACCGGATCCAAGGGATTTTCGAGATCAGACACATTAAATACGGTGGTCAAAATGCCCCGGCTTTCCCCCGGGATCATAGTCAGAACAAAGCTCTGCACAAGTACCTGGAACCGGAATATGAAATCGAATCCCATG
>JAUWTR010000168.1 GCA_030614645.1 Candidatus Aminicenantota bacterium | reverse complement strand
TCGGCAATTTTTATGAATGATTCAGGATGATTAAGAAAGCCGTTAGCAAGGATGAGCGGGCATGGTTCTTCTCCTTTAAGGAGAAGAGAGCGAAGACTGTATCCGAGTGGATTTTCCTAGCTGGGGAAAATCCGCGTGTTTTCGTATCAACTGACCTGATTCTTGCTTAAGGCTCAGAAGCTTAGAAAAAATGGGGGAACTTCTGTGATTATGATATTGATTTTTATTATTTACCATTTGCCACTAACTTAGTATTATATAAGGACTATGGATCCAAATAGACCTCAAACAACAAGTTCCAAAAAAAAATGGTTTATCGGCTGCGGTATTGGCTGTGGTGTGGTAATTGTTATTGTAGTTCTGCTGATTTTAAGCGGAGTTATGTTTGTGAAAAATATTGTTAAGGGATTTGAGGAGTCGGAAGCCATTTTGGATACCCTTACAGAGCGCTATGGCGAGGTTGAGGAATACTGTCCTGAACGTGATGGAGCTATTAGGCCGGCTAGAATCGAAGTTTTCCTCAAAGTAAGAGAGCTTATGCGGCCGATCCGTAATGAGCTTGAAAGCTCTTTTAATTTACTTACTGAAGAGGAAAAGAGTAAAGATCCCGAAAAAGAAAAGCCGGATGTTGGAGTTATAGGTAAAATCCGGACCGGAGTTGGTATGGTGCCCCAAATTGCAGAATTTTTAAAGGTCAGGAACCAGTCACTTCTTGATGTCGGAATGGGTTTAGGCGAGTATTATTACATATATATCTATGCCTATTATTTATGGCTTAATAAACCGATGCAGGATGGATTGCCTTTCCAGATCAGAGGTGGCGATAGCGGATTTAATATGCAGGATTGGGATGATGAGGATTCTCAGGAAATACGCCGTATAATTCAGATAAGGCGCCTGCAGCGGCTCATCCTGCCTTTGCTGCGCAATCAATATGAAAAATTGCAGGCAAGGGGAGCAGAGAGGGGGCTGGAAAAGTGGCGGGAAATCCTGGAGACGGAAATCAAAGCCCTGGAATCTGAACGCTACCGCATGCCCTGGCAAGATGGCCTGCCTGAAGTAATAGAGTCGTCTTTTAAGCCTTTCCGCCAACGCTTGGAGGAAGGATACAGCCGCCTGCTTAATAGTCTGGAGATCTCTACCAATTAGTATTTAAGGGAAAAGAGGAAAAAAACATGAAGTTAAAAATATTTTCAGCCAAATCAATATTGCTTCATATCATTATCATACTTTGTTTTTTCACAACAGCGCTTTTTTTAAAGGCTCAGGAGAACACTTCCGCTCAAGCTATTGATAAAGAGTATACAAAATTGATCAAAGAAGCTACGACTAAACCCGAGTTTCTAAGCCCTTTGACAGACTACCTTCCTCAAACAGAGGGGATTCCCACCCCCAAAGATGTGTTGGGATATATAGCAGGCGCTCCCGGGAAATTAACTTATTATGACGATATTATCGCTTATCTGAATTCTCTCGCGGAAGCTTCGCCTCATGTGCAGGTTGTTCCCATAGGCAAGACGTCTGAGAGAAGAGAAATGGTAATTGTGGTGGTAACCAGTGAAAGTAATATGGAAAAGCTTTCCGAGAACAAAAAACTTATAGCCAAGCTTGCTGACCCCCGGATAGTAAAGACCGGGAAAGAAGCAGATGCGCTTGTCTCCCGAATAATACCCTCATATCTTCTGACTTGTAATTTACATTCTCCCGAGTCAGGTTCTGCTGAAGCTGCTATGGAGATGGCCTATCGTTTAGCTGTTGATGATAACCCGATAGTAAAAACAATAAGGGAAAACCTGGTCGTGCTAATAGTGCCTTCAGTTGAACCCGACGGGCATGATAAACACACGGACTGGTATTATAAATACAATCAGGATATTACGGACTATAAAAAAATCAGCCATGTTCCTTTCTGGGGGAAATACGATTATCATGATAATAACCGGGATATGATAACCATGTCGCAGCCGGAAATGCAGAATATTGCTGATGTATTCTATGAATGGCTTCCAGTTGTGGTACAGGATAATCATGAGTCCGTACCTTATCTATTTTTCTCATCCGCAAACGGCCCTTCAAGTTTCCTTCCGATCATGGATAGTGAAAGAAACTTGATCGCCTGGTGGGAAGTCACTCAGATGAATGCCTATGGTATGCCTGGAGTTCATACTCATGACTTTGGTAATACTTCCTGGAGCCCGAATTTTATGGCTTCGATAGCTTCCAATCATAATGCGACATTTCATTTTTATGAAACTTTTGGTAATGCCATAGCCAATACAATGGAACGGGAAGTAAGCGGAAAAAGGTTGGAAAAGGCATGGTACAGGCCTATTCCCCCGTATAAAAAAGTTATGTGGTCGCTCAGAAATAATCTGAATTACCAGATAACCGGAAATCTTTTAGCCGAATATGTAGTTGCTTCCCATAAAGAGTTTTTCCTTAAAAATTTCTGGAAGAGGGGTTTTGAATCTTTTACTGTTGGGAAAGATGAACCTCCTTATGCTTATATAATCCCTGATAAGCAAAAGGATAGAGTGGATACTGCCTTTCTTGTTAATGTTCTCTTAAAGCAGAAGATCGAAGTACATCGGGCAAAATCTGAGATTAAGGTAAAAGAGGGGAAATTCCCCCCAAATTCTTATGTTGTCAGATTGGACCAGCCCTATGCTAATTTTGTCAAGATCCTCTTGGAAATACAAAAGTATCCGGAAGACGCTTTAAATGCGTATGATGACTGCGGCTGGACCCTGGGACTTAATATGGGAGTGGAAACTGTTGAGATCAAGGATAAGGCTATCTTTGATGTCCTGGTTGCTCCTGTCAACCAGCCGGTAGAAGCTGCTGGAGAGATTTATGGGGGAGAAGCTGCCGGTGCTTATATTATTAACAATGGCACAGTCAATAATCTACTTACTGCCAGGATAAGACTTAAAGGATTCAAGGTTCTTGCTTCAGAGGAGCCTTTTAAAGTTAAAAACAGGGATTTTGATGCAGGCTCCCTGATAATTCCGGTTGCCGGAGCATCACTGGGGCTGCATAAAGCAGTAGAGTCTATTTCTTTCGGCTTGGGGCTTGAAGCGTACAGCAGTAAAAAGTTACCGGAGGTAAAAACCCATGATCTTGAACTCCCCCGTATTGCTATATATCACACCTGGTCAAGTACTCAGGATGACGGCTGGGTCCGGTTTGCCTTTGACCAGCTGGAAATTCCTTTTTCCATGATACATAAAGACCATATCAGAGACGGGGAGCTTAATAATAAATATGATGTTATCGTCTTCAGTAATGCCAGAGGAAGGATCGGAGCTGATATCGTAAACGGCATTGATCCTGCCCATCGTGGTCCTTTAGGCTTTGTCAGAAGCGATAAGTTTAAACACCTGGGGACTCCTGATTCCTGTGAAGATATCACCGGAGGTATGGGGATCAAAGGTGTTTATAATCTGCAAAAGTTTGTAGAGGAAGGTGGCCTGCTTATCGCTCTGCAGAATTCTATAAGAGTGCCTATTGAATACGGGATGATTCGGGGGATAAGATACTATGAGCCAAGTTCCAAATTTTATAATCCCGGCTCTTTACTTAAGAGCGAAGTTGTTAATAGCAAACATCCTGCGGTTTACGGCTATGATAAAGAAATTGCTATCCTGAGGCGTCATTCAGGCCCGCTCCTGAAAGTGCCTGAAGAAATGGAAAAATATGTAGTTGTCAGATATGCAAAAGAAGGAGAAGTATGTCTGAGCGGAATAGTAAAGAATGATAATGAACTAAATGGCAAAGCAGCGATTATAGATGTGCCTTCCGGCCAAGGCCATATCCTCCTATTTACTTTTAATCCGTTCTGGCGCGACACGAATCATAATGCATATATGTTCGTGTTTAATTCTATTTTAAATTTCAATGACCTGGATACAGGCTTAAAGCACTAAGCTGAATTTTATTTAAAAGCCTTTTCAAATTCCTCCTGTGCTTTTTTGACTTCAGGGTCGTCAGCATATTGCATGGCTTTCATCATTACTGACCCCATTTTCATCATCAGTTCCCCCATCTTTATAGCATCTTCTCCCAGCTCTGGAGGAGGACCGGACATTCCCTTTAGCTCTGGATATTTTTCTTCGATTTTTTCCATTTTAGGTTTGAGTTGTTTCATAGCTTGGCTAAACTCTGTCAATGCTGCCGCGACTTTTTTAGCACTGTCGGCATTTTCCATGGCAGAGATAAATTTTTCTGTTTCCTGATTGAATTTTTTTACAAGAGGTTTCAAGTCGGAATATTTACCGCCTCCGCCTCCACAGGCGATAAGTCCGACCATAAAAACAGCTAAACTAAGAAAAGAGATCCATTTTAATGCTTTCATTTTCCCTCCTTTTAAGGAAATGTTTCTCCTGAATTATTAATAAAATGTGCATAATTCCGGCTGTTAATTTTAAGCGATAAATATATCCTCTGCTGGATAATAAGTCAAATTCGGGGTTAAGTCTTCATATTTCTAGAAATTTTCCGCCCCATCTATTATTCAATCTCAATGTGGAATATGAAGACTTGACCCCTTCTCTTTCTTTTCCATTTACTATTTTCCATTTTCTGAGTACCATATATATTGACCTTTTTAAAGGGATTTTCCAGTTACTCAAGGCTTGATATTTTATGTTGAGGGAAAGATATAATGGCTAAATTTAAACCGAATATATGGCGGCGGTTTTTTATATGGCTGTCAAGAACCTGGCAAAAAACCTATCCCGCCCCTTCTGTTCGTAAAGGAGCTTCTCTTGCAGTTTTTGTTCTTATTGGGTTGTTCTGTGTGGGGTTTGGCTGGTTTATCCGGCCGGGATTGCCAGGAGTCCTGGATGGACTGGCAGGAGTTGGGTTTTTTGTTCTTATGGCTTTTTTGATCGGGCTGGCGGTTGCCCTCAGTTTAAAAGTGCTGTCCGGCTTGCCGCGTTTTTTAAACACCTCAGGGCTGGTTGCTATGATCGTGCTGGTTTTTATCTTAGCAGAGTCGAATATGCCGTTTTTTACCGCTGTGATGTTAGCCCTT
>JAUWTR010000107.1 GCA_030614645.1 Candidatus Aminicenantota bacterium | reverse complement strand
ACAGGTTCTTGGGATTTAAAAAGTATGAGTGAGGGTCGAGTGTGAGTAAAATTCCTCTTATCGATGAAAACGCTAATTCTTCAAGGTCAACTTCTTTATAATAGTTTTCCTCAATAAAAGGGACTATAGCTGATATTTTTTTAAAAGACTGAGACCATACATCCTCATCCCATGCATAAGGATGAAGAAAAACAAGAATCAATATCAAAGAAAAAAATATCTTCTTTTTCATAACCTTTTCACAAGCTTAAATATTACCAAACCCCCTTGGTATTGTAAAGTTCTTGTTGACTTATCTCCCATGAATAGTTATATTTTTCTAGCACTAAAATTCGAGAAAAAAGAAATGTTCGGCAGTATTGGATTTCCTGAACTCCTGGTCATACTCACCATAGCTCTGCTTATCTTTGGACCAAAAAAACTTCCTGAAGTGGGTAGATCGATAGGCAAAGCATTACGTGAATTTCGAAGGACTTCTGACGAGATAAAAGATAAGATCGAAGAGGAAATCCAGGCAGATGAATTCAGGGACATAAAAAAAGACATAAATGATACAATTAACTTAAAAGGCGAAACAGAAACTAAAAAAACAGGTCAAAACAACAAAGAAGAGATCAAGAAGGGCACAAAAGGAAATGAGGAAGGGAAAAAAGTCTCCTGACAGTATGACCTTCCTTGAACATCTTGAAGACCTGCGTAAAAGGATTTTCTATTCGTTTATAGCTGTTATAGGAGCGGTTATCCCAGCCTGGTTTTTCAGTAAATTCTTGTATAAAATTCTGGCACTACCAGTTACACAATTCCTGCCCGAAGGAAAAAAACTCGTATTTACTTCCCTTACAGCTCCTTTTATGCTCTATATGAAAGTCTCTTTTCTGGCTGCTGTTTTAGCCACTGCCCCATTTCTTTTCCTTCAAGTCTGGTATTTCGTAGCTCCCGGTCTTTATAAGAAAGAAAAAAAACATGTTGTGCCTTTTGTATTGTTCACCTCATTCTTTTTTCTTGCCGGTGCTGTTTTTGCTTATTTTATAGTTTTCCCATTTGCATGTAAATTTTTCCTAGGAATGGGAGCTGATTTTGATGCTATGATAACGGTTGATCAGTACTTCAGTCTGGCTCTGCGCGTTATCCTGGGAATAGCCTTCGTCTTTGAACTTCCAACCCTAGTTTTTTTTCTGTCCAAAATGGGAATAATCACAGCCCGCTGGATGATAAAATATTTTAAGTATGCCGTATTATTAATTTTTATCATTGCTGCCATTATTACTCCAACTCCAGACATGATCACTCAGAGTATAATTGCTTTTCCCATGCTCGGACTTTACGGTCTCAGTATTCTCATCGCGCTTATAATGGGAAAAAACCGAGAAAAAAAGTAAAAGAAATCTGAAGAAGACCTGGCAGGATAAAACCTGGATTTAAAATGAAAATTATTGGCCTCACAGGAACAAACTGCGCCGGCAAAGGAGAGGCGGCAGAATTTCTCAAAAAGAAAGGCTTTGCTTACTTCTCTCTCTCCGACCTTATTCGGGATAAACTCCAAAAACAAGACATGGAATTAACCCGCAACAATCTGATCCGCTATGGCAACCTGATGAGAAAGGAAGGAGGCCCTGATATCCTGGCCAGACTTGTTATGAGAAAAGTCAAAGGTCCAGCTATAATCGACAGCATCCGCAATCCAAAAGAGGTTGAATATCTGCAAAAACAGAAAGACTTTATTCTTCTGGCCATTGACGCTCCGATAGAAACAAGATATATCAGAGCAAAAAAGAGAGGAAGAGACGAATCAGCCTCCTCTTTACAGGAGTTTAAAGACAAAGAAGCCGAAGAAATGACATCAAAAGAGAAAAATCAGCAGTTGCAGAATTGTATTAAAATGGCTGATCATATTATAATCAACGCTGGATCGCTTGCTGACTTTCACAGCAAGCTGGAGAAGCTGTTATGAAGCCCAAAAGAACATCCAAACATAAATATTACCTGGACATCGCCCGGGAGGTCTCCCAACGAAGCACCTGTTACCGCCGCGCTATCGGGGCTGTAATAATCCGCGACGATCAGATCATCTCCACCGGATATGTCGGAGCTCCCAGGAAAACCAAAGACTGTTTCGAGCACGGCATCTGTCTGCGGGATAAAATGAATATTCCCCACGGCCAGCGCTATGAACTTTGCCGAAGCGTACATGCTGAACAAAACGCCCTCATCAATGCTGCTCGCGCCGGTGTAAGCCTGTTGGGAGGAAATATGTATATATATGGCAGCATTGTTAATAAACATTCCCCTATTAACGCATTTCCCTGTTTTATCTGCAAAAAAATGATAATAAACGCTGGCTTAAAACAAATAATATGCTCCACTTCTGAGGGAAAGATGAATATCTTTAAAATTTCAGACTGGATCAAAGATTGGCAGAAACAGGATATTGTTGATGATAGGCATCAGTATGGGCAAGCTTTTGAAAAAACACAGAAAGAGAGAGATAAATGAAGTATAGAAAACATATTTATTCATTTTTGTTGATAATCTGTTTCGCTGGTTTGATAAATATTCAGGCCTATCAAGAACAACAGGAAGAACAGGCTATCCCTCAAGCAGAACTCAACTTGTTAAAACTACTGAAAATCTTGCCCTCCGAAGAATCCATAGACTATGTTCAGAATAAAACCCAGTTCCAGCTCCACACTCTTGTGACTGAACAGCGCCATAAAAAAACTTGGAATTTAAGTGAACGCATCCGCAAAGACTATGAAGCCGGCCTTAATATGCTTTTTTCCGTAGATGAAGATATCATAAAAAAACTTGAGGCATTAGCCGAAAAATCAGATGGCCTGGAACGGGCCGTCAAATCGGTTGAAGCTGCCATTATCTCCGGCAATAAGATCTATATCTACGGATGCGGGGCCACCGGACGCCTGGCTAAACAGATGGAAAGCACTTTTTGGCGCCCGTTCTGGAATAAAGTAAAAAACAACAAAAAGATCTGGAAAAAGCTCGAGCCAAATCTGAAAACCCCTGTAGAGGATCAGCTTATAGGAGAGATGACAGGAGCTGACCGGGCCCTTATCAGTTCTCTTGAAGGATTCGAGGACCTTCTACTTATTGGAGAACTTCAACTTAAAGACAGAAAAATAAAACGCGGGGATGTTGTTATCTGTGTAACCGAAGGCGGAGAGACCTCATCTGTCATCGGCACAATTCTGACTGCCCTTCAACAATGGAAAAAAGACGGCATTGACCGGCCGACCCAGATAAAAGAAAATCTATTTTTTGTGTACAATAATCCGGACAAAAAACTTTTCCCCTTTATACGCAGCCGCCGGGTTCTGGAAGAACCGGGGATAACTAAAATAAACCTGACCACAGGGCCTCAATCCATCACCGGCTCAACCCGTATGCAGGCCACCACCATAGAGACCTTTGTGATAGCAAATATCCTCCAGACCGCCCTCGACCGCAGCCTGCGGAAATTCCTCTCAAAAAGAGATATGGTAAAACTCGGATTCCAAGAGGAAATCAAACTTGGAGAAAAATTAGCGGATTTTGCAGAAATCCTGCATAAAGTAAAAAAGAACATCCCAGCGATCGCTAAGTTTACCGCCCTGGAATCCGAGACTTATAAAGCCGGAAATTTTTCTACTTATTTTGCCCAGGACGGACTGATAACCGTATTTATTGACAGTACAGAGCGAAGCCCGACTTTCCGGCTCTTCCCCCTGGATACTGTAAACGAAAAACACCGAAAATGCTGGATCCAAGTATGGACCTCTGCTGCAGATCTTCAGCAGGCCTGGAAAACCTTTCTTGGCCGCCCTTTCAGAGGGATGACTCCTGATTATTACCAAAAACCTTTTGAGGAAAAAATCGAAGACCCATATTTAAAAAAAGCTGCCCTCCAGAGCCTAAAAAATGCAGGTAATAACCAGCAATATCTATATGACTTCTCTTTTTCCTCATCCAATATAAAAAACAAAGGCCCAAAAGCCGGAGACCTGGGAGTTTTAGTCGTAGTATCCCCTGAAGAAAAACTTTTACAGAAAAAAGACTCTGATTTTCTAAAATTCCAGCGTCTTTTCTCTGAGCCCAATGCCCATACTGCTATTCTCTGCATTTCAAGCCTTTCTAAAACGAAAATAGCCAAGCTCACAAAAAACATCGAGGGCTTTGATCACCTGAAGCAGGATGTCCTGGTCACAGTCAATATATCTGATAAAAACGATCCGTTGGGTATCAACCAGCAGATAGCATTGAAGATCATCCTCAATGCCCATTCAACCGCAGTCATGGCACGCCTTGGAAAGGTCATCGGGAACACCATGACCAATGTAAGCCCCAGCAATCTCAAGCTCATCGGCCGGGCGACTTATCTTATCCAATCACATGTCAATGATGTTTTAAGACAACCGCAGTGGGTAAAACTTTGCGGCATCCACAAACCTATCTCTTACGGTGAAGCCAATGCAGTTTTATTCGAGGCCATTAAATTCTTGAAAGGGGGGAAAAATAAAGCCGGCCAGACTGCAGAAGTTGCTTTATCTATTATCCATATTTTGGAATCCCTGCGTTTAAAAAAAGGCATCAGTCAGGAAGACGCTTTTAAAATTGTTCAAAATACCGGCTTAAGCCGATACCTAACCTTAATCGTTAATAAGTCAAAGGGAAATTCTTTAGGAAGTTGATTTTTACAATTAACTATTTTCCGTTTTCTATTTGCCGGGTTTTAACATCAGCATTCTTTTTTTCGATTTTCTTGCTGTCTCCATTCATCAGCGCCGAAAAAGCCTTATGCTCTATTCCTGCGGAATCAAGAACTATACTTGGGAATGAGACCTTTTGCCGTGATCTCCCGGAAATCTTGTTGGACAAACGCCTGGGTCTTGTCATTAATCACACCTCTCTTTTACCCGACGGGACTCCTCTGGTTACCGCCTGCTTAAAAAAAGGAATGCGGATAAAAGCTATATTCTCACCTGAACATGGCTATTCCGGTAAAATAGAAGGAGGAAATAAGGTCAAAGACAATCGGCTTAATAATATAAAAATATACAGCCTTTATGGAAAAACCAGAAGACCGACTCCTGAACAGATGCGCGAAATCGATGCTTTTATATACGACATCCAGGATGTGGGAACGCGTTTCTATACATACATCACAACCCTTAAATACGTCCTGGAAGCAGCAGCAAAAGCCAAGATACCGGTGGCTGTACTCGACCGTCCCAATCCTGCTGGCGGCATAATAATCGAAGGACCGCTATTACAGCCGGAATTTGAATCTTTTATCGGCTCTATTCCTGTCCCTATACGCTACGGATTAACCATTGGGGAATTAGCCTTCATGATGAAAGGACAAGGCTGGGTCCCAACTGATGTTAAACTCCATATTATTAAAATGAAAAACTGGAAGCGGAACTACTTCTGGGAAGATACAGGCCTTACCTGGATTCCCACCTCACCCAATATGCCTTCTCCGGAAACAGCAGTTATCTACCCCGGTACCAGCTTGCTCGGGGGGATAATCCTTAACCAGGGATTAGGAACTCCTAATCCCTTCCTTCAGTTCGGCTCTCCCTGGATGGACCCTGACCTTATCATCCGGAAATTACCCAGCCGGGCATCACAGGGGGTTAAGTTTGAGGCTATAGACTATACTCCCAGGCCAATACCGGGAAAAATTCTCGATCCGCCCTATAAAAACCAAATATGCCACGGTATAAGCATCCGTATAATTCAAAAAAATAAATTCTTTCCACTCAGATTCACTCTGGCCCTGATCAAGGTGTTAAAGGAAAATTATCCCGACAAGATCTTTAAGGAATCAAACAGCCTCTCCCTTATGTTCGGAAACAGCCTCCTGGCTGAATACCTAAAGGACGACATATCATATCCAGAATTGCTTGCCAGTATAAAAAAAGATGAAGACCTTTTCCGGAAGATAAGACATAAGTATCTTCTATATGAATAATATTCATAAAAAATGTCGATATGCATGATACATCTTTTTTTAATCAGTATGTTACCTTGATTCCTACAATAACTCAATTTACCATTTCGTTCACAATATAATCCCTATTTTTAATCGACATTTTTTACTCTACGAGCAAGCCGATCTTACCGCATCTACTTTGTTGCAGCGGCTTCGCGGTGAAGGACCACAGCTTCATCCCCTGCGCCTCGTATCTACGGCAACCTCGACTCGTGAATAATCCAGGGTAATAATGGGGCCGGCCAAAATTAAAGCATAGATGTCGGGTAGAGATAATATGCCCGGGAATCAAGCTTTTTTCTTGCTGCAGCTTGT
>JAUWTR010000262.1 GCA_030614645.1 Candidatus Aminicenantota bacterium | reverse complement strand
TCTCCATTAGGTCCGCCAAAACTATCTATGTCCGAATTGGTCTTACAAGTGCGAAAGGAAAAGTTCAGGCTGATGTTTTTCTGCAGAGACAAGCCTGCTTTGCCATAGATGGAAAGATTCTTGTAACCGTCCTTTTCATGATTTCCCTCATACTGGTCGCTGGCTGCAGAAAATCCGTCTGTGCGGTAATGGGAAATGCCCATAGAGTAAGAGAAACTCTCTATCCTTCCGGAGATGCTGGCATTTTCTGTAAGAGTGTTAAATGAGCCTCCCTGAGTTGACAGGTTGAACCGGGGTTTTCCTTGCCCCTGCCGGGTGATAATGTTTATAACTCCGCCCATAGCATCTGAGCCATAGAGCGTACTCTGCGGTCCCCGGATTATTTCTATACGTTCAATATTTTCAATAAGCAGATGCCCCAGATTGAATGAGCGGCTGGGAGAGATTGGATCATTCATCTCTACCCCGTCCATCAACACTTTGGTGTGTTCTGAATTGGCTCCCCTGATTGAAGCGGAAGCTATGGAGCCAGTGGGTCCGTTCTGAATGGTGTTCAGCCCCACAACTTCTTGCAGAGCTTCATAGACTGTTCTTTTTTGCAGTTTTTCCAGTTCTTCTCTGGTGATAACTGAAACAGAACTGGCTGTTTCTTTTACTGAAGTTTCAATACGGTTGGCTGTAACCGTGATTTTATGCTGGAGCTTTTGAGCTGCTTTCTCCTGCTGGTCGTCAGAGTCTTTGTCTGCGTAAACCGGGAAAGCGACAACTACAGCTAAAAGCAGTATGCTTGGAATTCTTTTAATCATTCCTTCCTCCTGATAGTCTAATTCTTAGGAGAAAAGTATGGGAGGATATAAAAAAACCACCCTACCTTCCACCCGAAGATGGGTTATCCTGGTTTAAAGGAGGTTTCCTGACTTTCGGTTCATCCGCTTTCCGGCCCTTCCCGTTTTCATTTGGAAAACAGTGGATCCTGCCGGAATTTGTCCCCGATCACAGTAGCGGGGGCTGCGCCCGATTCTCACGGGCTTCCCTGCACTTTTAAACCTGGGTAAAAACAAAATTATGATGACACCCAAAGCAGCGTTTGTCAAGTGGAATATGATCCTGGAGTTCCCCCATTTTTTCTGCGCTTCTGAGCCTTAAGCAAGAATCAGGTTAGTTGATACGAAAACACGCTGATTTTCCCCAGCGTGGAAAATCCGCTCGGATACAGTCTTCGCTCTCTTCTCCTTAAAGGAGAAGAACCATGCCCGCTCATCCTTGCTAACGGCTTTCTTAATCATCCTGAATCATTCATAAAAATTGCCGATGCCTTATTCAAAAAAACCAAAACTTATTTTATCATCGGCACTTTTTACCCTTCGGGCGAGCCGATCTTACCTCATCTGCTTCGTTACAATGGATTTGTGGTGAAGGATCACAGCTGCATCCATTGTGCCTTGCATCTACGGCAACCTCGACTCGTGAATAATCCAGGCAAGTTGACCTGATTCTTTTTACCACTCTTCTGTTAAAAAATGGCTTCCCACTTATTATTTATTATAAATTGCTGAAAAGCTTATGGTTATATGAAGACTTGACCCCTTGTCAGACCAGGCCGGTTTCTGTTAGGGGGCGATCTTCCAAGAGGCGTTTGGGGCTGAATGTGGATAGGTCGAGTTCAGGAGTTTTTCCGGTTATGAGTTCTGATATGTACCGTCCTACTGCTGGAGCCTGCTGCATTCCGTGCCCGGAAAAACCATTGGCCAGGTATAAGCCTTTTAATTCGGGCCATTCGCCCAGAATGGCATTGCCGTCAAAAGTGTTAACAGCATAAAGTCCTGCCCACCCCCGGACTAGCTTGAGACTGTCAAAGGAAGGAATAAACTCAGCAAGTTCAGGCCATAGCAGGTCAATAAAGCGCTGTCTGTCCCAGGAGAAATTAATACCATCTTGATCACTCTTTAAAGATTTCCCAAGAATAATTTTCCCGCCAGTCTCAGAACGGAAATAGAGTCCAGAGGGCAGGACAGTTAGGGGAAGAGGTGTATCAGGCTTTACTTCTGTTTCCAGCACAAAAACCTGACGTTTTACAGGTATGACCGGAATATTGATCCCGGCACTTGCTGCTACTTGAGAGGCCCAGGCTCCTGCGCAGTTTACTACACATCTGGAACTTAATTTTTGTCCGGATTCAAGGTGTGCTCCGGTAATCTGACCGTATGATTTATCCAGGCTTATAACTTTATCGTTTATAAACTTAACGCCCATGGCTCTTGCTTTGCGACTGTATCCCATAAGAAATGCATAAGCGTCAATATGGCCATCTTTTGGGCTGAATGAGCCGCCGGAATAAGGGGATGGTTCATAAAGAGGATATCTTGACCTGATCTTTTCCGCACTCAACCACTCTACATCACTACCCAGCTTTTTTTGCAAAAGTAAGGCTTTTTCTGCGGCATTACGTCCTGATTCATATATAAGAAAAAGATTTCCCTCCTGATGAAAAGCAAGGTCGGGTTTTTCCCCTTTTACGGACATGTCTTCTTTAAAACGTTTCAGTACTTGAAAGGCGTATTGTGAGATGCGGATATTTTTTTCCAAGCTGAACTGGATGCGGATATTTGCCAGGGATAAAGCAGTGGAGGCATTGGAATAAGTCGGATCCATTTCAACCACAACTACTTTGAGTTCAGGATTGTTGCTGACAAGGTAATAGGCAGAGGAGCATCCTATAATACCTCCTCCGGCTATGACTACATCGAAATATTGCGTTTGCATAATCGCTTATTTCCATTGCCGGGAGACAAGAAGGTAAATAAATAGAGGGCCGCCGATAATTGCGGTGATGATACCTACTGGAAGTTCAGTCGGCGCTATTACAGTTCTTGCCACGCAGTCACACACAGTAAGTACTGCGCCGCCAAGCAGGAAGGAACAGGGAAGAACAGTCCTCTGATCAAAACCAACGAGCCGCCGCACACTGTGGGGGATGATAAGTCCGATAAAGCCGATAGGGCCGACCAGAGAAACAACTGCTGCTGTGGCCAGGCCGCCGCCGATGAATATATTTCTCTGCACTTTTTTCACAGGGACTCCGTGCCCCAAGGCCATCTCTTCACCCAGAGCAATATGGTTGAGGTCATTGGCATGAATAAACAAGAGGAAAAACCCGGGAAAAAGCAGAGGAAGGAGAGCCACCAACTCTTTATATCCCACAATGTCTACTCCTCCCATCATCCAGCGTTGAAAAACCACCAGCGAATTGGGACTGGAGATATAAGTAAGTAGCAAGATGCCGCCTCCGCAGATTATGCTGACTGTGATACCTGCCAGCAGTAATGTGTATATTGATATGCCTTGTTGACTGCGGGATAGGCCGTATATCAATCCCAGACTGGCAGATGCCCCGGCAACAGCTAGGAGCTGGACAGAACTGAAAGGCCCCCAGACGTGCCAAAGAGAAGGGATGGAGATAGCCAGAAATGCCCCCAAAGCTGAACCTCCGGAAACACCGAGTGTATATGGTTCAACCAGAGGATTGCGGAACAGTACCTGAAAACATGCTCCCACTAAAGCTAGGGTTCCCCCGGCGAGGAGGGCGAGAAGGACGCGCGGTACACGCTGAAACCAGAATATGTCGCTTTGGGGATTGTGTGTCCCCCGGAAAAAGTTCCAGACATCTTCTACTCT
>JAUWTR010000279.1 GCA_030614645.1 Candidatus Aminicenantota bacterium | reverse complement strand
TTTCAATTGTAATTGCTGATGGGTTTGCTATAGACAGGAAAAAAAAGAAAAGAAATAATAATAAAGATATTTGCTTTTTGGCTTTTAGCACGGTTCTCTTATTTTTGTTCAATAACCACCTCCAAGCGTGCAAGGCTACAAGAATTATAATTAAATAAAAAAGGTTTTCAATCTTTTTTCCTTGCGTAGTATGAAATATTTTTTATAAAGTAAGGTAAGGAGAAGCTCGATGATGATAAAAATTGGGAAGGTTTCAGTTATTTGTCTTTGCGCTCTGACTTTTTCCTGTGGGAAAACAATTAAAAAAGCGGAACATGACTATCCGGTTATGCCAGTTTCTTTCACAGAGGTGAAGCTTAGCGACGGATTCTGGTCCCCCCGGCTTGAGACCAACCGGACTGTGACTATCCCCTATACGTTTGAGCAGTGCGAAAAGACCGGCAGGGTGAAAAATTTTGAGCAAGCAGCCCTGGTGAACTCGGGAGAGGTCGAACATGGTGGTTTTTGTTCTGCTTATACATTTGATGACTCTGATCTTTTTAAGATCATAGAAGGCGCTTCATATTCTCTAAAAGTCAAATCCGATCCGGAGCTGGATAAATACCTTGACGAACTTATCGCAAAGATCGGTGCAGCCCAGGAAGAAGACGGGTATCTATATACAGCCCGGACAAGCAATCCTGAAAAACCTCACGATTGGGTAAAAGAAAAGCGCTGGGCTAATTTATACATGGGGCATGAGCTTTACAATATGGGGCACCTTTATGAAGCGGCCTTTGCTCATTATCAGGCAACTGGAAAAAGAAGTCTCCTGGACATCGCGCTCAAAAACGCAGACCTTATCGCCAGGGAATTCGGTCCAGACAAACGCCGCGGAGTCCCGGGCCACCAGGTCATTGAAATAGGCCTGGCTAAGCTTTACAGGATAACTTCCGATGCCAAATACCTTGATTTAGCCAGGTTCTTTCTTGACGAAAGGGGAGACGAAGAGGGGCACAAGCTTTTTGGAGAATATTCCCAGGACCATAAACCGGTTGTAGAACAGACAGAAGCTGTAGGGCATGCTGTCCGGGCTGTATATATGTATGCTGGCATGGCTGATATCGCTGCCCTCACTGGTGACAGCAGATACATCGCTGCCATTGACCGTATCTGGGAGAATGTAGTTCATAAAAAACTTTACCTGACTGGAGGGATCGGCGCTACAGGGAAATGGGAAGGATTCGGCCCGGATTATGAGCTTCCAAATGCAAGCGCTTATGCAGAAACCTGCGCTTCTATTGCTAATGTGATGTGGAACCACCGGATGTTTCTCCTGCACCAAGATGCTAAATATATAGATGTGCTGGAACGGATACTTTTTAATGGCGCTCTCTCAGGAACTGGCTTCAGCGGAGACCGGTTCTTCTATCCTAATCCATTAGCCTCCTTTGGCCAACATACACGCAGCCCCTGGTTTACATGTGCCTGTTGCCCCAGTAATATTACCCGTTTTATGCCCTCCATTCCGGGCTACGCTTATGCTGTAAAAAGCAGTCACATTTATGTCAACCTCTTTATGCAGGGAGAAGCCAAAATCGAGATTTCTGATAATATAGTCAGTATCAAACAGGAGACGGAATATCCCTGGAAAGGTGATGTTAAAATTGTTGTATCTATGGAAAAGCCGGGCAAGTTCACGCTAAATCTCCGGATTCCGGGCTGGGCCCGCAACCAGCCCGTGCCTGGAGGCCTTTACACATATATGGACACAGTTGGAGAAGAGGTAACACTTAAAGTCAATGGAGAAGCAGCTCCTATCAAATTGAACCTGGGTTATGCCGCCCTCTCCAGGCGCTGGAAAGAGGGAGACATGATCGAACTCCATCTTCCCATGCCGGCCCGCCGCGTCCTGGCAAATGATAAAGTCAAGGCTGATGTCGGCCGGGTTGCAGTGGAGCGGGGCCCTCTAGTTTACTGTGCTGAATGGACTGACAATATTGGAAGGGTTCATAACCATATCATAAAGGATTACTTAAAGATTAAAACCTAGTACCGAGATGACTTACTGCAGGGTGTATCCCTCATAACGGGTCGGGTTGAAGCTTTAAAGGAAAAGGAAGGAAGGATTATAACCGGGGAACAGAAGCTTGTCCTTATTCCATATTATGCTTGGGCCCACCGTGGAAAAGGGGAAATGGCTGTCTGGCTGGCCCGGACAGCGGAGAAGGCGGTGATCCAGAATCAATGAGTAGAATATTAACCTGAACTATTTACGAATCTTATGAATAATTCAGGTCAATTCATTATAGGCCCATTCGATCCATTGCGTCACTACTTCTATGTCTTCCTTGTCAATTGTAGCTCCGCACCAGAAGCGGAGGCCGGGAGGAGCATCCCTGTAGGAAGCGCAGTCATAAGCAACCTTTTCATCAGCCAGAAGTTTGACCAGAGTTTTTAATTTATCTTCGGGAAGGTCGACTTTAAGGCAGACACTGGTATTGGAACGGATTTCCTTTTTTTCGGCCAGAAAGTCAATCCAGCCGTGTTTGTCAACAAAGTCTTCGAAAACCGCCAGATTGTCATTGCTTCGTTTGATGAGGCCGCGTAACCCGCCAACAGATTCAGCCCAAGTCAATGCGGCCAGATAATCTTCATTTGCAATCATGGAGGGAGTGTTTATGGTAGAGCCTTGGAAGATTTTTTCCATGAGTTTCCCGTTTTTTGTCATACGGAAGATTTTTGGCATCGGCCAGGGGGGAGAATAAGTCTCGAGCCTGTCGACCGCGCGTGGAGAAAGGATCAGAATGCCATGAGCTGCTTCTCCTCCCAGGACTTTCTGCCAGGAGTATGTGATGACGTCAAGTTTATGATAAGGGATTTCCATGGCAAAAATTGCAGAAGTTGCATCACAAAGAGTGAGGCCTGTTCTCTTGTTAGGGATCCAGTCCCCATTGGGCAACTTGACCCCGCTGGTAGTGCCGTTCCATACAAATACTACATCATTATTAAAGTCTGCTTGTGAGAGGTCGGGCAGTTTGCCATAATCCGCATTAAAGACTCTGGTGTTATCAAGTTTAAGCTGTTTTTGAATATCTGTAGCCCATCCTTTGCTGAATGATTCCCAGACGAATACATCCACACCTCGCGGCCCAAGTAGAGACCACATGACCATTTCGAATGCTCCGGTGTCGGAAGCTGGGACGATGCCGACCAGATAATCTGGAGGAAGGCCGAGCATTTTTTTTGTCCTGTCTATAGATTCAGCTAATTTCCCTTTTCCCAAGCTGCTTCTGTGAGAACGGCCCAGAGGGACATCTTTTAATTCCTCTAAGGAGTACCCCGGGTGTTTAGCGCAGGGCCCTGAAGAAAAGCAGGCGTTTTTTGGTTTGACATTTGGTTTCATGATAATTTCTCCTCATGCAATTATCAGATAATGAGGCTCTCATGTCAACCGCCAAGAATCCAAGAGTCCCCCCAAAAATTTCTCTCATTTTCATTAAATATAAGTTTTTTAGTAATTTGTATGAATAATAATT
>JAUWTR010000105.1 GCA_030614645.1 Candidatus Aminicenantota bacterium | reverse complement strand
TGTTCTAGTGAGTTTATTCATGAGAGAACCAGATGAGTTTCTTGGAAATTACTATGCCTAAAACACCACATATTTTTATATATCTTGTAAATAATTTTATCTCTTTCATTATATTCTCCAAACTTATTTAAAGTAGAGTTCCCAGAAACTGGCCTGTCCTTTGTCCTTATGAAGATTGACTGGTTTTCCATCTTTGAAGACCATCTTTAATTTTCTGAGATTTGATATATTATCCAGGGGATTATCTTCAACTACAATTAAATCAGCGATCTTTTCCCTTTCAATGGTACCAAGCTCATCCAGGACACCACATATTTCTGCACAATTTTTAGTGGCAGCGATAAGTGCCTGCATTTCGGTCAATCCTGACAAAACAAGTTGCTCAATTTCTAAAATACCGAGTTCTCCCAACGGATTCGAGTCGCTTCCACTAAGAATCTTTACTCCTTCATAATATACTATACTCTGCGTTATGTAACTATTCTATTTGTTTAAAGACTATTTAGATTTCCTTATTATGAATGAAGCTGTAGTATTTCATCGCGAATTTGGCTTAGCCTTCCATATGTGGTAAATTCAAATTGCCTTTATCTAAAAAAATGCAGATTATTAAATTACAAGGATCTTTATGAAAAAATTACTGATTTTGCTGTTTGGAATTTTGTTTATTTTCTCATCTTGTCTGAAAAATGCAGAAAAGGAAAACCCTGCACCCTCACTTCCTGAAGGGAATCAGGCAATATCCCTATTGGGCGAAGCTTTGTATTCTTCCCAGCCTTCCGAGGGCGACCTGGAAAAATACGATTCAGCCAAGCTGGAATACGAAAGCAATTCCGGCAGTGCTGATGCCTTGATCTGGTATGGCCGGCGAACCGCTTATCTGGGAAAATATCGAGAAGCGATCAAAATCTATACTGAAGGAATAAATAAATTTCCAGAGGACGCCCGCATGTATCGCCACCGCGGTCACCGCTATATTTCCATCCGGGAATTTGATAACGCGATTCAGGATTTCGAGCATGCTGTGACCCTGATCCAGGGAAAGGAGAACGAGATTGAACCGGATGGTAGGCCAAACGCAAGAAACATACCCGTCAGCACGCTGCATGGAAATATTTGGTATCATCTTGGTCTAGCCTATTATCTAAAAAATGATATGGAGAATGCATTGAAAGCCTATCAGAATGACATTCTAACTGCTCAAAACGATGATAATCTTGCCTCTGCAACGCACTGGTTATATATGATTCTCCGGCGCCTCGGCAGGGAGGAGGAAGCGAATAAAGTGCTGGAACCGATACATGCAGATATGGACATTATCGAGAACATGGCTTATCACAAGTTGTGCCTTTTTTATAAGAGGGAAATTCCTCTGGATTTTTTGACTGATCCTGAGTTCAGCTCGATTATGAACGATGCGGTGGCATACGGTTTAGGCAACTGGTATTTCTATAATGGATCGCGGGATAAAGCGAAAGAGATATTTGAGAAAATTCTAAGCACAAAGAGTTGGGCCTCGTTCGGTTTTATTGCGGCAGAAGTTGATTTCGCCCGGGATTTCAAACAATAGCTCATTTAGTAAAATATTAAAAAATAAA
This sequence comes from Candidatus Aminicenantota bacterium, assembly GCA_030614645.1. GTDB lineage: Bacteria > Acidobacteriota > Aminicenantia > Aminicenantales > Aminicenantaceae > JAUVXM01. The sequence continues at coordinate 4,840 of JAUWTR010000105.1, read as the reverse complement.
TGGAGGAGTTGCTATGGAAAGAAGAAAGTTTTTAGCTACGGCAGGTATTGCTCCTATAGGTATGGCTTTTTCTAAACACCTGCCAAATAGTATGGATTATAAGGACACTCCCAGCAAGTTTTTTGATCCCTGGCTGGAAATCAATACCACAAATCTTGCATGGAACGTCTCCCAAGTTCGTAAACGGGTAAATAATCGCCCCATTATGGCTGTGATAAAATGCAATGCCTATGGGCATGGACTTATTGGAACAGCCAAAGTTCTTGAAAAACAGAATATTCAACAATTTGCTGTTGTTAAAGTACAGGAAGCGTTATTGCTGCGGAACAATGGAATAAAAGGGACGATTTTAAACTTTGGTTCTTTTTCACAGCAGGAAGCGGAACAGATTGTACAAAAAAATATATCTCAGTCAGTATTTTCTGAAACAGTTGAGATATTTGCTAAGGCAGCGCGTAAGTTAAACAAGCGGGCAAAGGTTCATATTAAGGTAGATACTGGTTTGGGGCGCGTCGGAGTACCTTATTATTATGCTATGTCTTTTATAGAAAAAGTTGCTTCCATGCCGGAAATTGCCATTGAGGGAATATTTACAACTCTGACTGAACAATTGGATTTTGATGAAGTCCAGGTGGAACGGCTTGTTCAGATATGCGATGAAGCAAAAAAAAGGGGAATATCAGTTGGAATAAGACATGCTGCAAGCAGTGCGGCAGTTTCCAATTTCCCCGGTTCATTTTTAGATATGGTTCGGCCCGGGAATTGTCTTTACGGTCTCGAGAAGTTACCTAACCTTGAACTCAAACCTGCAATGTCGCTAAAAACAAGAGTATTATATGTGAAGAATATGCGCCCGGGAGAAACCGTGGCCTATCACAGGCGGGAAAAGATTGAAAAAGATACACTGATGGCTACACTGCCTTTGGGTTATTTTGATGGGTATCCGCAAAACGGGGTAAATAAAGCAGAAGTTTTGATACAGGGACAGCGGTGGCCAATGGTTGTATATATGTCAGCGAACCATGTAACCGTGAATATAACAGGTTCCAAAGGAATAAAAATTGGCGATGAAGTTGTCTTATTTGGCACTCAGCAGAGTGATAAAATATCAATCGGAGATGTGGCGAAATGGGGAGATAGTTCTGTGTATAAAGTTGCTATTAAAATGAATACTCTACTCCCGCGGATCTATATATAGTAATAGGATTATATTTTTTTCAGCAAAAGGAGTTTGTCATGAAACGATGTTTAATAATTATTATTGGTTTTTTTGCTGTTCTTTCAATATTTTCTTTATCCCTTATTCGTGATGAGAAGTTCCCCCGCAAAAATTTCAAAGGCTGGAATCCTGAATTTAAACTGCACCAGCCCGATCTTTTTAAAGAGGCTGGAGCTTTGACCAATGCTTTTGCTGATTTTGACAATGATGGCGATCTCGATTTATTTGTTGGTTTTAGGGGGAAACCAAATCGATTGTATCAGAATGACAAGGGAAAATTCAAGGATGTGGCGGCCCAAGTCGGACTGGCTGATTCCGATGTCACCCGGACTGCTGCCTGGGGGGATTACAATGGCGATGGTCATATGGATCTTTTTGTAGGATTTGTGTCCAGCTCTAAAAGCTGGAACCGGCTCTATCGTAATGATGGAGGAGGAAAGCATTTTACTGATGTAACCAAATCCGCAGGCGTTAAGCTTACGGGAAGTTTCCGGCAGGCCAGTTGGATCGATTTTGACAATGACGGCGATGTGGATCTCTTTGTCGGCCTTCGGGACAAGCCCAATGTCCTGTTTCAGAACAAAAACGGCAAATTCATCGATGTGGCAAAACAGTTAGGTATAGGCGATTCCCGCAGGACTGTGGGAGCTGCCTGGTTTGATTATGATAAGGATGGAGACCTTGATTGCTACGTTACAAACATGGATGGGGATGCCAATGGGCTATACCGGAATGATGGTTTAAAATTTGTGGATGTTGCCAAAGAAGCAGGTGTAGAAACAGGGGGACGGGCCCTTGGATCTGAAATGTTTGGTAGTGTCCGTCCTTGTCTTGGCGATTATGATAATTACGGGAATATCGATATTTTCCTGGCGAATTATGGTCCTAATGGTCTTTATCGAAATATAAATGGAATAAAATTCAAAAATGTCGCACCTGAGCTGGGTCTTGCTATTGATAATTGTTACGATACCGGAACCTGGGGCGATTACGATAATAATGGCCGCCTCGATCTTTATGTAAACGGTACGATTACCCGGGGCAAGAGCTATGAAGATTATCTTTTTCATAACGATGAAAACGGATTTATCAATATCACTCCCAAAATAATCAAGGATAATAACGGTGACCACGGCGCTCAGTGGGTTGATTTTGATCAGGATGGCGACCTTGACCTGGCGCTGACCGGTGCTGCTGCAGATGGGATGCATCACCTTCTTCGCAATGAGCTGTCTGAGGAGCTTGCTCAGCAATCGCTTCAAGTCCTCGTCCTTGATGATAAAGGACATTATACCTATGCAGGTTCGGAAGTGCGGCTTTATGAAGCGGGAACAAAGAAACTTCTTGGGACGAATATGTTCGATACAGGCTCGGGTTACAATTCCCAGAATGCCATGCCTGTCCATTTTGGATTGAGGGGTGTTAAGTCGGTCAACGTTGAAGTTACAGTATTGACCAAGGGCGGCAGGAAAAGTGTCTGGCTGGAGAATGTCAATCCAAAAACGTATAGGGGATGCTACCTTATTATTAAAGTTAATGCGAATGGAGAGTTAGTGAAATAATAAGATGGAAATAAATCTGAAGTTCCTGTTTTCTCTGTTTTTCCGGCTTTTTTTCTGTATCCCTCAGATTTACCGGCAGCGCATCCAGTCAGAAGCCTGGTAAATATGTTCCAATTCTTTCCAGAAATCCTTCATATCGCAGGTCATAATCACCAGGTCCTGAAGTTTTTCGGACTTGTCTGTAACATAGTCGGGAATTATGACTTCATGGCTGAATCCTAATTTTTTTACAAGGTTCCTAGCACTTTTCTGTTTTTTCATCATTTTTACGACTAACTTTTTTACTCCGTTTTCCACTGCCAGGTAATAAAGTTCCCGTGCTAGCATAAGCCCTATACCTTTATGTTGGTAATCATATGCCACGATCAATCTCAATTCCCCCTGATTTCTCCGCCAGTCATCATGAGAGAGCTCTAAAGCCCCAGTGGCAATGATCTGGTCGTTATGGAGTACAGCTAATCTGATATCTTTTTTATGCAAAGCATCAGATATTCTGGTTTTTACGATTTCTTTATTAGTGACATCGATACGAAGATATTGCTGGTCTTTTAAGGGAAGTGAAGTAAAAAACTTCATGAGATTTTCCAGGTCATCAAGAGTTAATTCCCGAACAGTTATTTCGGTTCCATCCTTTAATGTCATTTTTTTTTGCAAAAAATACCTCCTTTAAATTGAATAAAGTTAAAAGGGCAAAACAGGAACCAAAAGATTCCCCTAATTATATTTTATTATTGCTTTAGGAAAAATAAGAATATTTTCTTTCTAATAATAATATAAAGTTAGAAAGTGTTTTTGTCAAATTGGCTGGTTTGACATTGGATTTACCTGTGAATTGACACTAGGGATAATTTGCTCCCCATTTTTTTCTGTGATATAAAACCTATGAACAACAATAACAACCTGCAAGGAGGCATATTGTGAGAAAAAATATTTTATTGTTCTTATTGATATGTCTGGCTGTTGTTATTACTTATCACTGCACCAGTGAGCCGGAAAATCAGGAGAAAAGTGAAACAAAAATGGAGATAAATAAAGAACTATTCGGCACAAAACAGGGAGAAGATGTCTTTTTGTATACTCTTTCAAATACTAAAGGGATGGAAGTTAAGATAATCACCCTGGGAGGGATCGTTACATCTTTAAGCGTACCGGATAGAAAGGGCGATTTTGAGGATATTGTGTTGGGAGTTGATAATTTGCAAGGGTATATGGAAGAACACCCGTATTTTGGTGCTCTTATAGGAAGGTATGGAAACAGGATTGCAAAGGGGCACTTTGGGCTGGACGGTAGGGAATACCAGCTTGCCACCAATGATGGGAATAATCACCTCCATGGCGGAGATATAGGCTTTGATAAAGTTATCTGGGATGCAGAGGAAATCAGGGGAGAAGGTCTTGTGGGAATAAAGCTTTCCTATCTTAGTAAAGATATGGAGGAAGGATATCCTGGAAATCTTTCTGTAACAGTGGAATATTCTCTGACTGAAGAAAATGAGTTGAAAATTTATTATACGGCTGAAACTGATAAAGCTACTCCGGTTAATCTTACTCATCACAGTTATTTTAACCTGACTGCCTGTTCAGAGGATGTATTAAACCATGAAGTTACAATTTTTGCTGACAAATACACTGCGGCTGATGAGGAGCTTATCCCAACTGGAGAGTTGGAGGATGTAAAAGGGACTCCCATGGACTTTATAAATCCTTATACTATCGGCTCCCGGATTGCAGAAGTAACCGGTGGGTATGACCTTAATTACGTACTCAATAGCACAGAGGGGGATATGAGCCTTGCTGCCCGTGTTTATGAACCTAAAAGCGGCAGGGTGATGGAAGTCTATACCACTGAACCTGGACTGCAGTTTTATACTGGAAATTTCTTAGACGGAACTCTTACTGGGAAGGATGAAAATGTCTATAAAAAACATTTCGGATTCTGTATGGAAACCCAGCATTTTCCGGACTCACCTAATCAACCTTCTTTTCCATCAACAATTCTACGTCCGGGCGAAAAATATACTCATTCCATGAGCTATAAATTTATACAGGGGTCGCATCC
>JAUWTR010000054.1 GCA_030614645.1 Candidatus Aminicenantota bacterium | reverse complement strand
TTTTTCAAGTTTTCTGGTATCGAGATCAAGCTCTTGCGGGATAAATATTTTCGAATTAAGAGGTAGGTTTGTTTTTATCCAATGTATAGAAAGATTTCTCGAATCTGGTTTAAGGTCGTATGCATTGACAATAGATTTTACAGGAAGGGATATGGCAATGATCACTGCGCATAACAAAATCGGGACTGCTTTATGTAATATTTTTTTATTTGAAAAAAAGGGCATTTTTCTTAATTGTGAACTTAAATATTTAAAAACAAGAAAAATTCCAAAAGAGCAATATATACAAACAAAGACAAAAACGGCAAGAATGTTTCGCATAAAATGCACTGACAGAGATGACATATAAATCAATATCAGGAGAGGAAAAGCTAATAAAACCAGGCCTCTTTTTGGATTGGAAACCAGACTGTAAAGGACACCTAACAGCGTGAAGAGTATAAATATAATACCATATTCGCTGATTAAGCCGTTACAATAGTGAAAAAATTGAGTCAACCCTGGAATTCCCGTAAAGCCTGTATGCCCAGATTTGTAATGATTGATATTAAATACAATCCCATCTAAAAATGCACTGAAATCCAGAATGCTGTAGGGGACACAAATTATAAATATTATGATTGCTACACAAAATAAAAGCAAAATTTTTCCAAGCTTTTGTTTTTTTGAATAGAAAATTATTGCCAAGGCTGATGGAAACAAGGTCAGATAAAAATTATATTTAGAGGCAATGGCTAAACCACATAAGATCCCTGGTATTATTGCTTTGGTTAAAAGTGAATCGATTTCCAGTCTTTTTATTATATACCAGATAGATAGCACTGCAAAAAAAGTTCCAATAATATCAATATTTAAGTACCTTGCTGAATGAGATAGGTACAATGGTGAAAGTGTTAATAATAAGGGAGCAAGATAAATTGAATGTTTATTTCCAGTAACATTATGGGCAATTATTCCTATCAACAGCATTGTAACAATAGATAAAAGTGCGAATATCAGTTTAGCGGGGAATACTAATCTTTTTTGGGGATAAAAAGGATACGATATACTGTCTATTTTTTTTATATTATCTATTTCTCCATGGGAGACTGAATCTAAATATCCTATTACAAATGAAGCAGCAGTTATGTAATAAGGTAAAGAAGGCCAAATAAAGGTGTGAGGATTGAAGTCGCCGGTTTTTAAGATGTGTAAAGGGATCTTAGTCAATGCTGGCTCATCAGGATGTCCGATATAAGGCAAGGAACCGTTGATGATCTTTAATCTAACATAGCCTGAAAAGATAATAATAAACAATATAGGTATTAGAATAAATTTATTTTCTTTTACCCTTATTGCCACCTTATGCCTCTTTTTGTTATTTTAAAAATCAAATCTCTATAGTATTTATTATCAGATCTGTTCAGCTTTCTGAAAGATTATAATCAAATCGAGATAATTTTAAAAGTTAATTGTGCGTTCCAAAACAATTTTGCCGCCGGTTCTTGATCGTACAATAAAAATTTCAAGGTTATTGTTACCTTTTTTAAAAATATGTTCGGGAACCATAGCGAAGAATCTTGATACTCCTTTTTTAAACCGTTGTGTTTTTGAAACACTGTGAATGATGCCATTCACAGAGATTGCTAAATGGAGAGGTGTATTGGTAATAATATCCCCGTTAATCAAGCAGGGAATAAAATCAGAATCCGGATCTACATTCTCAATAAATGGCAATATCTTACTAATATTAATTTTAACAGACTTCTTTTTTGCTATTCTAAATTGACTAACGTTTTTTCCAATAATATTATAAGGTCCTGTTTCATATAATCCATTACGTTTTGATTTTCCAGAACTAAATAAAGTAAGCATATGGTTTAAAGATTCAGTGAACATCTCACAAAAAGCAGAACTACTGAATGTGTATTCTTTCTGACCTAAAATAGTTCTATTCTCTCTTTTAGGGAAAGAGCTGCTAAATACAGAATGTCCATCCACTGGCCATGGTAATTGTTTACCTATTTCATCTGCAATAGTGGGCAAAATATCTACTGTTTCAACGTATAAATCGTTAATTACCCCCTTTTTTTGGTTAGGTGATTTAAAAATAAGGGGGATTGGCATAATATCTCCGGCATTTTTTTCTGTTACATTTCTTCTATAGCGGCCAGGTCGAAAACTTACTCCATGATCAGCTGTAATAATAATCAAGGAATCATCAAAAAGTTTAATACTTTTAAGTTTTGTGAGAAGCTCACCAAGAAGTTTATCTGCATATTGAAGCTGGAGAAGATAGCGTTGAAAGCCAAAAATAACAACCCCTTCATCCTTAGTCCATTTTCCCCGACTAAGGCCATAATAAGGATAATCACCATATGTCTTTCCAGATGGCATATATTCTAAAGGTGGATGAGGCAAGAGAATGTGTATAAAAAATAAAGCAGGTACTCTTGAAGGCGAAATTAAATCTAAAAATTGTTCAAACAATTTAGATCGACCCTTTAATATTTTCTTTATCTTCTTTTTATTTTTGGAGAACTCTACTTTTTTCTTAAAGAATTGTCCCCAGTTTTGAGAGATATCCGGAAGCTTATTAGACAAACTTTGAGGTAATAGATAATGAAGATATATCACTGAAATATCAGAAAACAAAGCGGTCTGTCTTTCTTTCCAATCTTTGCCACCCGTATGTTTAATAATTAAATCTTTTGGACATAATTCTGTAGCACTCTCAATCACTTTTAATTGGTGGGTGTCACTCAAAAAAGTAAACAAATTATTTGGATGACCTGCAATGGAGGGTAATTTCGGGCTTTCAGATGAAGGATATAAGCCAGTTAGAATAACCGGAGTTGCCCATGTTGTTGAATGAACAACTGTAATAGCATTACGAAACCAGTGAGCTTGATCTGCTAATGAGGCAAAATTTGGATATCTAATTGAATCTATTTGTCTATCTTCATTCATTAAATATGGAGTGGCGATTTCATCAAAAACAACCATAACAATCGGAGCATAAGTTTTTATTTCACTTAATTGCTTTTTTTTAGAAACTTCTTGCTTCTTAGGAAAAACAATTTGAGTAACTGGAGAGAAAAACAAAAAAAGAATAGGGAAAATCAGCACTGCTGGCAATAAAAATGTAATGTACGTTTTCAGCTGCTTCAAACGGACATAGCTAAGCATAAAGATTCCTCCCCCTATAAATACTATGACCCAAATAAGCAATTCACTTAAAAAATCAAATTTTTTCAGTATGGGGTAAATAATAATTGTTATTAAAATACCAACAAGGAATAAATGAACAAATTTACGGATACCATCATTAATCAGTTTTAATCCTATTTCAATTAACACAAGAAACAATGGAATAAGAATACTTAGGAACAATGTTAACAGAACAATATCTATTGGTTTTGAATGCCTGACAATAAAAAAATCTGCATACCTGGATAATAGATCATATAATGGCTGGGCAATTGCAAAAGCGGATAAAATAAAAATATGGGTACTGTCGACAAGGAACTCTTTTTTATGTCTTGATCCAACTTTAATGTTCACTATAAAACTGATTTATTATCTTTTGCCTTCATTAAATACAATATTCTCTCTGAATCATCAACTTTTTTTGATTCTAATATTTTAAAATTTATTGAAAATTTCTGTTCAAAATTTTTCCGATCATAATGAGGGAATATATCTTTCCTGGTCTGGAGAAGCCTTTTGACCTGCGAATCACTTTTGGGGATGAATTCTATAATTAAATGTTTGCATAATCTGCAAAAAAAGTTTGAACAATATTCAAAAGAAAGATTATTAGAAATAGCTAAATGATGAATAAGTGCCAATGCTAATATTGTTTCTGTGGGTCCCCGTTCTATAAAAGATATCCGCTCCCGGTTTTCCCATCCAATAGCTGGGCTTGGATTTGTAAGATCGAGTAATAATGGTAGTACTTTTTTTTCATTTCTTTTAAGGCCTTCAATGTAATTCCTTTCTATTGCACCAGGATCAATATCAAAAGCAATGGTTTCAATACCCTTTTCGCTGGCAATGCGGCTAAAAACACCAGTGTTTGCTCCCAGATCCCAAACCTGCTTGGAGGTAATTTTATTAAAATAGTTGCTGATTGTTTGCTTCTTATCTTGAAAAGCACTTGAGGAATAATTAAAACTATCATAATAATCGACCCATTCAGTTTTAAAAGACCGTAATTTTAATCTTTTAACTGCAGATTCCAAGCTGTCCATTAACCCTAAATAAGAAATGCGGGACATCTTTTTACTGCTGGTTACCTTTTTGTTTGCAAAGTGCTTTTGGCTATAAGCATGAATATGAATGTGAGTTAGAATCGAAGGAATAAATCGAGAATAAAACGGGAGAAGCGAACTTGCCAAGTCGAGAGGCACTCCATCTAAATAAACCCTGAAAAGTTGATTCAATCGAATATCCTTATAACTCATCAAAGCTAAGGGGGCCAGGAAGTGCTGGCAGAATTGCCTATATGCTACCCAGGGCTTTCCTTCCTCATGTTTTTCGAAAGACAGGGTATCGATAAAAACAGTTCTTCCGGAGCTAAATTGTATGTTGTAAACACTAGAATCTTTTAAAGACATGCCATACTTCAATGCTGTTTTCTGAATCTTTAAGGTGGTTAAAGCAGCATTTTTTAATTGACTGAAGCACCATTCATAGGGATAAGAAACAAATGAGATCATTTCTGGTTTAATAATTTTATAGGCTGAGCCCTGCTCCTCAGGTTTAATGCTTACTTCTTCATGGGGGATCAAGAGGCCAGCATTTATAAGATCTTTGTAAAGTCCGGAATTAATAAGGAGATCATATTCACTTTTATATACCTTATTTATCTGACGGTATATTTTTCCATCTCTGAAAAACAGAAAACCACTCGGATCACGAAAAGAGCTTGTTATTTTTCCAGAAGAATCCGGCACTTTTTATTCTTTTGCCTTTTTTGAAAATATTGAGGAAATAAAATTCTTTATTTTTTTCCAGAAAATCCTAATAAAAAAAGAGACACCGACTAAGCCGGCAATAAGTAATTGAATAACATAACTTCCGGTCCCAGGATCAATATAACAGAACAGTTGAATAGGAAATATTGTAATAAGTAACAAACAAAACAAGCCACATTTAAACAATTTATTTATCTGTCGCAAAATATTTTCTCCTTAAGTGATAGGAATTTAGTTTTTTACTCATGGCAATCTCCGCTCAATTTCATCAAATTTTTACTCGTTGAGCTGCTCCATCACCCATAATACACATAAAAAACAAATTCAGTCAACCAGAAATCCGCAGGAAATCCGCAGGAAAGAGAGAATGACATAAAATTGCCCATAGTAATGCTCACAAAGAGGAGAGATCACCATTAATCGCTGATCTAGGACTTCGACTTTCATACATATTTTGTTCTTTCCTCAGCTGCCATGCCGGGCTGAGCTTGGGAATCCGGGCTATGTCTTACCTTGCGGTCGATTATTTAGAAAGTCATTTATTTGTTGAGGTCTCTGTTACAGTGCATTATAATTAATATGGAGGACAGAGAAAATGAGAAAAAAACATATAAAATTTTCAGCAATAGTTATTTCATTGATCGTTCTTTTCATAGGCGTATATTATTTATTTATTAAAAATAGGCACAGATTGTCATCTGATAAGAATCTGAATGTAATTTTGATCAGTATAGATGCAGCCCGCGCTGACCGTTTTTCTTTCCATGGATATCCTGTAAATCTTACGCCAAACATTGATAAACTAGCCTATTCAGGTGTGGTTTTCCGTAAAACATACTGTTACGCTGGGAACACTTCTGCTTCTATGGGGTCCATTTTTACTTCCAGAATCCCTTATTGGCCCTTAGAGGTGCCAGGTGGGGGGCCGCGGTGGCAGGTAAAACACCATTATGGATTCACACGTTTTCAAGAAAGTGGCAGTCTTCAGGCCGGCATTCCAAAAAGTTTGGAGACAATACAAACAACTCTCAAAAAACATGATTATACAACAATTGGAATTTCAACCAATCCTTACCTCACCAGGGACTTTAATTTCAACCAAGGTTTTGACTTCTTTGAAGAATTCAGTTCAAACTGGAGGCAACCTTATGCAAGTGTAGAGAGAGTAGTTAGTAAGCTGGATTCGTATATTTCTGAACTTAAACATAAGAAATTTTTTGCCTGGATTCATTTAATGGACTTACATTACCCCCTTCGCGATTTTCAAAAATTCCTCAATGAAGCCAAATCAAGAGGGCTTAAATCCGGGCCTGAAGCTTCTCCTGTATCGGAATGGACCCAGGAGGCAGTCAATATTCTTAGCGGATTTGGTAAGCGCCATATTCCAGACTGGAAACCTGGAGAAGAAGGTCTGGGAAAAGCCCTTGCAAAGTACATTCTTGCCTACGAAGCCGAACTTTTTCGCATTGACAAACAGATAGGCCTACTTATGAAAAATCTTCGCCGGCGTAACGTGTCAGATAATACCCTCGTGATAATTATAACCGACCATGGCGAAGAGTTTGCCGAACATACATTCTGGGATCATCGGGGACAATTATATGAGTTGATAGTCAACGGGCTTTGGGTAATGCACTGTCCTAAGTTATTTCCTAAACCAGTTATGGTCGAGAAACGGGTCAGCATGATTGACTTGTTTCCTACACTTCTTGATTTGTTGCATTTAGAGGGGAACGATCTTTCCTTTGATGGAAAATCACAAGCCCCGCTATTAAAAAAGAACCTTGGCGAAAAAGGCGGACTTGTATTTGGCCTTATGGACCGACGAGCGTATATTGTTGATGAAGATTACAAGCTGATTGTGAACCGTGACTTCGGAAAAAAGGACCGAGGAGCTCATCCTGATCCACCTGTTGCTCCCATCGAGCTTTTCAATCTTAAGCAAGATCCGCAAGAGCTGCATAATCTTGCAGATGAGTTGCCTAGCATGGTAGACAAACTGCTGATAAGGCTGAAGCAGTCTTTTCTTGAGAAAGGGATTCGTTTATGGGAGGGGAGTCAGTCTGGAGAGGTCAGCGAAAAGACGAGGGAACGATTAAGATCGTTGGGTTATCTTAAGTAAAAGACTTTATTTCTTTGTAAACAATCATACGTATCCACATGGGAAAAAGTCAGCAGAAAATTGTAGTAACACCTTAAAAGAAAAAGGGAACTAAAAGAACCTTATGGCTAGGTCTAAAAAACATCTATGTAAATAGGGTTAGTTACTCTCCCAAAAACATCTACCGCAGTTAATCCGTATTTGTAAACCTTATCTTTTTCCACGTTTCTTTCCCAGTATTCAAAAGTTTTAGCATCAACCTCTATAATTAAGGTTATACCGTTTGTTTCACGCCGATAAATCCTATATTTTTCAATAATATCCGCATTATCCGGGTTTACAACCCAAGATAGAACATTGATATATTCTATTTGAGATAAAGATCTGTTTGCCTTTTTTTCTCCGATAAAACTCTTAGGTTGATATAGGGGAGGCAATTCGAGAAAAAGGTTGACCGTGATCTTTTGAGGGCTGTTGGAGGCGTTTTCATCATTGATCGTGATAGTACCTTTATTATTCCCATCAACCAGATTTCCCAGAGAGATATCTATGGAGACTTTGATTTTGTCCCATTCTCCAGTTGACTCTCCTGTTGGGGGGGAGACACTAAGCCATTCCTTGTTAACCTCAGCACTGTAATTGAGGGTTCCTGCTCCGGAGTTCTTTATCTTAAACTCCTGGGCAGGGGGATCTGCTTCCCCGACCACTGCTTCGAAAGAAAGGGATGTTTTATCCAGTTCTATAATAGGAGTTAAAATGTTTAGATCGACATTTATCACCTGAGGGCTGTTGGAGGCATCCCCTGAAGTGATAGTGATGCTGCCAGTATGAGTTCCTCCGGCCAGGCCTGCAATATTAACAGAGACTTCAATATCATCCCATTCTCCAGTTGAACTTCC